>JAISQU010000175.1 GCA_031274005.1 Spirochaetales bacterium | reverse complement strand
CTAAATATGGTATTGCTGTCTGGAAGCGTTTTTTATGGGTAAAAGCATTCAAATTGCTGACAATTTGAATGCTTTTGGGGATTGCAGGACAAATTTTTTCAAATTTGGAATTACTGTAGTCGTTTACCCTCGCTTTATGGAATTAGATTGAGCAAAGCACGCCCGGGTAAACGCACGCGAAAGCGTGTTTATGATAACAAGGTGTCAGTCAAGGCGGAATAGAAAAATGCAGCATTTTTCTATTCCGTGGTTGCGCCAGAACGAGGCCCTAAAAAACCCCGGCGTATTCCGTGTGTGCGATAGCGCACATACAATCATACCTATCGGAACAAAGCGCCGGAGGCGCTGTATACAAATGCTATGGGCCGAGCCGCAAAAAATGCGCACGAATGATTGGGAAAGGCATGGTTCATCAGCTTAGAGCTCTGCTCCGCGGTTCTTCATTACGGTTTTCATTTTGGAACCGACTCAAGAGTAAGGAATAGGGTTAAACGATGGCCTTACTGCTTTATAAATCCCCAGGATCCGTCAATACCTAATTCGCCTGCCTGGTCGCGGTTCGGCCTCATCATCAGGGTATTCCCAACAAGCTCCGCCCGCCACACCAAAAGGATCTTCTTTACATAGGGATCGTCAGCCTCGTCGCCCAAAAAATCTTGTGTCGTCAGCCAATATCCCCCGAGATTTTCACCAAAAAGATTACCCCAAATATGCGTTAAAGTTCCTGTAATAAAGTTTCCTTCTACCTTAACAAGGCCTTTAGCGAAATTCCCGGTCGCATCGTTCCCACCGTCGCGGCCATAATATTTGAGTATCCCTTCATTACCGGTAATAGTAACCGTAAAATTGCTCCACAGCTCATCGATCTCACCGCTATAGGAAGTATCTTTCCCGGTTTTGCCGCGCCATACCCCTTCAAAGGGGCTTTTTTGCGCAACCGCCGCCGGTTTTGCCGCCGTAACCTGACCGCCAAGGAGGTACGTAATCTGCTCGTCTTTACTAACGGTATACATGGCCGCCGCTTCCCGCGCCGCGGTTTCTACGTTTAACGTATATACCCTGAAACGGTAAGCGTTCCCCAGATCCATCAAATTGCCGGACACGACAGCCTGGGCGCCCAGCATCTTGCCTATCGACTGGGCCGAATCGTCGCTCACTTCGCCGGACAACTGAAAATTCCATTCCTGCCGCACAAGATCGAGACTGTTGCGGTCAACCACAACCAGTTTTTTTCCTTTTACCAGCGTGCCCATTAATTCTTCGATAACATACTCCGAAAGCGCTTCCGAATCCGATTTAAAACTGAGTACGGCTATCTTTACGCCGCCGGGGAGAGTGGTTTCCAGTTCTTTCGAGGCCAATTGTACCGCGTTGTCAAGTGTTGTAACGGAGCCGGAATTAAACGAAGCGCAGCCGGTCAGCGCATACAGCAAAATCGCGCATAAGCCCGCTTTTTTCAAAATCCTTTTCATGTGATTCTCCTGATTTTCGCGTAAGCGCCCATCGCTATTTTAGTACGGTATCACACATCCGGCGGGCTGTCAACGCGGAAGTAAAAACCGGGTGCACCAAGTCTTTCCTGAAATCCTGCTTTTTTAGGTCATTTCTCTTGCAGAGAAACTTTTCCCATAGTATTTTGAGGCATGGACAATGATGCCCTTTTAACCGTCAACCAGCGGATAAAAAAATTGCGAAAGCCGCTCAACCTGACGCAGAAGGCATTCCGCAGATATAGAAGCCATCGAACGCTTTCTGAAAATCCAGGAGGATTAAGGCGGGCGCCGCGGGCTATTTTATCGTCATTATTTGTGTGTCGCCGTGAATGCCCACGAGGCGGCGGCTTTTGACATCTACCATTACATCCATGCCTTCAAGGGGGATAGCGCCGAGGAGTATTTCATCCGCATCGGGGAGTACAAGAGCGGGGCCTTCGGTCGAGCGGTTTTCCCATTCAATTTCTACCGATTCGGTGATTCCGCATTCTTGAAGTGAGCCGTCCGCGAGAGTGGCGATATACTTCTTTTTTATATCCAATCCCAACTGGTTACGCATGTCTTCGTTTATGACAAGCATCGCACTGCCGGTATCGACCAGAGCCGTTACCGCTGCAACCCGAATTTTGTCCTCCGCCATGAATCCGCGTTTTGCGACACCCACGTCAATAACATTCCTCAGCGTAATCTTTTCGCGTACTGTTCCCATAGAAAGTTCCTTGTAATAGCCATTACCCCACTATACTCACAAACCTATTGCCGGGGCAATTCCTCTGCCCTAGTGTACTGTATCGTTGACAAATGGCTTAATGAAGTCAAACCACGGACCTCACGGACCACACAGAAAAACCGAGAAAACCCAAAGAATATGAGATATTGAGGACGATTTTGCTTCATTATCTACTCTTTTTCTTTGTCCGTGTCTGTCTGTGTCGTCCGTGGTTATTCCTACTTCTGTGTAAGACAGAACACTAGTTCACTTTCTTCACGAAAACGCTGCACGCCTTTCCCCCGCAGTCTATCTGCCGGGCGCCGGGTTTCTTTTCCCAGGCAATGGACGTGCCCAGGGTTTCGCTCAAAAGGTAGTCCTCAAAATCCTCAGCGGCTTCACGCAGCTCTTCGTCGACTGTATGCAGAAAAATTGCTATGCGGTCCGCTACATCCAGGCCGCTCTCTTTGCGGACATTCTGTATGCCCCGCACCATGTCGCGGATAATTCCTTCGGCCTTCAGGTCTTCGGTAATTTCCGGGTCAAGGCCAACGGTCAGCGAACCCTCGTTTAATACTTTCAGGTTCTGCTTTTCCACGCGGCGCACCTCGACGCTTTCGGCGGTAAGCTCCAGCGTACGGCCGTCTATGTCCAGGGACAGCGTTGCCCCTTCCAGCAGGCTCGCGATTTCGCCCATGGACAGGGCCTCAATTTTTTGAGCCGCGGCTTTCATGTCTTTGCCCAGGCTGCGGCCCAGAACGCGGTAGTTGGGTTTGGCCGTGTACTCCACAAGGTCTTCCTCGTCGTCGCGGAAAATCACTTCCTTGACGTTGATTTCCTCGCGGATAATGTCTTCCATTTCGAGGAGGATGTTTTTCTCCTGCGGATTCTTTGTTACCAGGTGCAGGGCCGCCAGAGGCTGACGCGTTTTTATGGCGTGCATGCTGCGCAGGGCCCGTCCCATGGAAACCGCGGCGCGTACGGTTTTCATTTTCAGTTCAAGTTCCGCGTCGCGTTTTTCTTCCGCCGCGACAGGATAATCGCACAGGTGCACGGACTGCGGCATATCCTGGGCGCGCAGATTGCGGTACATCGCCTCGGAAATAAAGGGCATAATCGGCGCCATGATTTTTGAAAGCTGCACCAGAACATGCCACAGGCTCTGGTAGGCCTCGCCCTTGTCGTTGTCGTTCTCGCTGCGCCAGAAACGCCTGCGCGAGCGGCGTATGTACCAGTTGTTGAGTATGTCTATAAACTCAACAATGGGCTCAATGGCGCGCAGAAGGTCGTAGCGCTCCATCTGCGCGGTAACCTCCGCGGCAAGCCGCTCAATTTCCGAAAGAATCCATCTGTCCAGGGGATTCGCGGGGTTCTCCGGCGGCCGTACCGGCGAAGCCTTGTCTATGTTTGCGTAGGTTACAAAGAAGCTGTAGGAGTTCCACAGGGGAATGATGACGGTCTTCAAAGTTTCGCGCACGCCCTCGTCGCTGAAGCGGGTTTCTTCGGCGCGCACTACCGCGGAGCGCATCAGGAAAAGCCGCAGAGCCTCGGCCCCGTAGGTATTGATAACATCCACAGGGTCTGTGTAATTGCGCAGCGACTTTGACATTTTCTTGCCGTCCGCGGCGAGCACAAGCCCGCTCGTTATATTGTGCAGAAAAGCCGGTTTATCAAACAGGGCTGTCCCCAGAATATGCAGGGTGTAAAACCAGCCCCGCGTCTGGTCAAGGCTCTCGCAGATAAAGTCCGCGGGAAAGTGCTCCTCAAAGCGGGTCTTGTTCTCAAAAGGATAATGGCTCTGCGCGTAGGGCATGGCGCCGGACTCAAACCAGCAGTCAAGAACCTCGGGTACCCGCCTCATCACGCCGCCGCAGGAACAGGCCCAGGTAAGCTCGTCCACAAAGTGTTTGTGCAGATCCTGCGGGTTTTGACCCGACTTGTCCTTAAGTTCCTGCCGGGAACCGATACATTCCTTCTTGCCGCAGGCGTCACAGACCCACACCGGAATAGGATTACCCCAGTAGCGGTTGCGGGAAATAGCCCACTCCCGCGCGCCCTCAAGCCATTTGCCGAAACGCCCGTCTTTGATATGCTCGGGCATCCAGTAAATCTCCTGGTTCGCGGCGACCATGCGATCCTTGATTTTGGCAATATTCACAAACCACGAAGAAATCGCGCGGTAAATAAGCGGCGAGTCGCACCTCCAGCAGTGCGGATAAGAATGCAGATACTGCTCGCGGCGCACAAGTTTGCCCTCGTCTTTCAGCCTCTTGATAATGGCCTTGTCCGCGTCCTTCACGAACATACCCTGATAATCGGGAACCTCTTCCGTAAAACGGCACTCTCCGTCTATGGGGCACACAAGAGGCGCGCCGCTGTCCTTCATCACGCGGTAATCATCCTCGCCGAAACCCGGCGCAATATGTACAACGCCCGTACCATCTTCGGTAGTGACAAACTCACCCGTCAAAGTCCTGAAAGCGTTCTGCGCCTCAAGGCCCGCGAAGTAAGGGAACAGCGGCTTGTACGCAAGCCCCGCAAGCTCAGAACCCGGCTTCTCCCACTCAATCGTATATTCCGCCTCACTCTTATAGTAAGAAGCGAGCCTCTCCCGCGCCAGAATATAGCGCTCGGCCCCGTCGCGCACCTTCACATACCTAATATCGCTCCCCAAAGCCAGACCCAGATTCGACGGCAGCGTCCAGGGCGTCGTCGTCCACGCTAAAATAAAGACGCCCGGCTCATCGACAAGCTCGAACTTTACGGTAATCGCCGGATCCTGCACATCCTTGTAGCCGCCCAGATTCAGTTCGTGGTTCGACAGCACCGTAGAGCAGCGCGGGCAGTACGGCAGAATATAATGCCCCTCGTACAAAAGCCCCTTCTCCCACAACTGCTTTACCACCCACCAGATGGACTCCATATAATCCGGCGCCATGGTCTTGTAGTCGTGGTCAAAATCCACCCAGCGCCCCATGCGCGTCACAATACGCCGCCACTGCTCCACATAGCGCAGCACAATGGAACGGCAGGCTTCGTTGAATTTCGCGATGCCATAGGCCTCAATCTGTCGCTTACCGGAAATTGCGAGTTCCTTTTCCATCTCGTACTCCACCGGCAGCCCGTGGCAATCCCAGCCAAAACGCCGCTCTACCATGTAACCCTTCATCGTCTTGTAGCGCGGAATAATATCCTTTATCGTGCCCGGCAAAAAATGCCCGAAATGCGGCAGCCCCGTGGCGAAAGGCGGCCCGTCATAAAAAACGAACTCCTTCCCCCTGCGCCGCAGTTCAATGGACGCCTTGAAAATATCGTTCTTCTCCCAGAATTCGAGAATCTCTTCTTCCAGTTTCGGAAAACTTACCTTGGGATCAACCTGCGTATACAAAGAAGCCTCCTTAATTTTCCATGAATATACACGAAGAAAGGGAAAATGTACAGAAGAAGGCGGAAGAGGGGTGCACCCCCCGCAACACGCTCGCGCGTGCGGTTGCCGGGGCATGCTGCAATCCCTGGCGCCCCGCGGGCTTTTGCGCAAGGGGCTGTAAGGGCGCGGAGCGGCCCCGCCGGCGGCCGGCGGGGCGGAACCCCTGAAAGACCCGGTTTTTGCGGCTTCCTGGCCGCAAAAATGCGCCCTTTTCCCTTTATTCCCGCGTGAAAATTTGCCGACCCTATATATATGATTCGCGGACTATATACCGGGGCCAGCGGCATGCGGGCGGAGCAAAACCGTATGGATGTTGTGGCCAATAATCTGGCCAATGTCGATTTGACGGGTTTTAAGCGGGATACGGTGTCTTTCAAGGCTTTTCCTGAGCTTCTTTTGCGCCGTTTCGACGACGACGGGGTGCGCAAGCTGCCTATGGGTTCTACGGATATAGCGCCCATTGTGGGAAAGCTGGGGATGGGGGTCGAGACGAACGAGGTTTATACTGATTTTTCGCAGGGGCCTTTCAAGCAGACAGAGAATAGTTTCGATTTTGCGCTGGAGGGGAAAGGTTTTTTCGCCGTTCTGACGCCTGAGGGCGAGAGGTATACGCGCAATGGTACTTTTACGCTGGGGCCGGAGAGTCTTTTGGTTACGCACGACGGGTATCCTGTAGTGGGCGAGTCCGGAGAGCTTATCAGAATTAAAGAGAATAATTTTATTGTAGACCAGGACGGCAAGATTTTTATTAACCGGCGTTTCCAGGATAATGAGGAGCGGCTGGTTTCGATGACGGAGAATGAGTGGGAAGATACCATTCAACTGGACAGGCTGAAGATTGTCGATTTTACGGCGGGGGTCGCGGGCAATCGCGGCGACAGGTACCTGAAAAAACAGGGAAATTCTTTCTGGAGAGAGACGGAGGATTCGGGCCCCCCGGCGCTTATTCCCGACGGGAGGCGGCCCAAGGTGCATCAGGGGTTTATTGAAACGGCGAATGTGGATCCTGTTGCCGAGATGGTTCGGATGATTGAGGTTAACCGCGCTTACGAGGCGAATCAGAAAACAATTCAGACTCACGATCAGCTTTTGGGCAGGCTTGTTAACGAAGTTATGCGGGTATAATCCGGGATGAATTTCGCAATGCGCGGAAAAGGTAAAAGGAGAAAATAGAGTATGGTAAGATCCCTGTGGACGGCTGCGGCGGGCATGACGGGCCAGCAGTTCAATATTGATACCATCGCGAATAATTTGTCGAATGTCAATACTACGGGTTTCAAAAAGAACAGGGTGGATTTTGAGGATCTTCTTTATCAAACCCTCAAGACCGCCGGGACTCCGGCAACCGAGCTTACTCTTGTTCCTACGGGTATACAGGTGGGTCACGGCGTGAAGGCGGCGGCGACTCAGAAGATATTTCAGCAGGGGTCTCCCCAGTCGACGGGCGTCAGGACAGATATGGCTATAGTCGGGGAGGGTTTTTTCCGCGTTCTTTTGTACGACGGAACCTACGGGTACACCCGCGATGGTTCTTTTAAGATTGATGAAAACGCGCAGATTGTCAGCTCGCAGGGCTACAGGCTTGTGCCTGAGATTATTCTGCCTGAGCGGTTTATCGAGGAATCCCTGACTATAACCAAGCAGGGGCTTGTAACTGTCAAGACTCCCGAGACGGGCGACGAGAGTATTCCCGTGGGCCAGCTAGAGTTGTACCGTTTTGTTAATCCCGCGGGGCTTTCCGCCATAGGCGAGAACGCTTTCAGGGTAACGCCGGCTTCCGGCGAGGCCATAGCGGGACAGCCCGGCAGGGAGGGGATGGGAATAGTCCTGCATACCTTTCTGGAAATGTCGAATGTGTCCGTGGCGCAGGAGATGGTCAATATGATAGTGGCCCAGAGAGCCTATGAGTTTAACTCGAAGGCGATTCAGACATCGGATACCATGCTGGGTATCGCGGCGAATCTGAAGCGTTAAACAGCTTGCCAAAAGGGAAAGGCGGAAAAAGATGTCCATAACGATAGACAGCGCCATGCTCAGTTACAATGAAAGCCGGTTCGGCGCTCTTGCGAACGCGGAAAGAAAACTGAAAGGCGGCGAGGCGGAACTGAAAAAACTCCGCCAGGCCGGCGAGGATTTCGAGGCGATTTTTATAAAACAAATGCTTGACGCCATGCGCAAGACCCTGCCAAAGGGCGGCCTTATCGACGGCGGCATGGCTGAGGAAATTTTTGAGGATTTGCTCTACGAAGAGCGGGCAAAGATTATGGCAAAAACAGGCTCGCTCGGTATTGCCGATATGATCTATAATCAGTACAAGGACAGGGTCGCTGCGCAGTTTCCCGCAGATGCGGCGCGGAACTGATAAGGTGACTGTGAATAGTTCGGCCCGTCATCTTTGACCATAATGGCAAGTCGCTTGAAATACTATAAATATTACGTGAGCCGGTTCCAAAATGAAAACCGTAATCACTCGTGCGCATTTTTGCTTGGCAAAAACCGGGCTTTCCGGGGGTTCCGCCGCTGGCGCGGCCGCTTCGCGCCCCTACAATCCCTTGC
>JAISQU010000314.1 GCA_031274005.1 Spirochaetales bacterium | reverse complement strand
TCGCCGCAAAAAACCGGGCTTTTCGGGGGTTCCGCCGCTGTCGCGGCCGCTTCGCGCCCCTTCAATCCCATTGCGCCCCGCGGGCTTAAAAAAATGGTTTCATTTTGGAACCGGCTCATCTATATCTGTAAAAAATATTCGAGATCCGTGCACAGTCCGGCAGGCATTTTGTCCAGGGCAAGGGGCATAATCTACCGGCCCGCCAGCGTAATGATAACGCTTTCCAGCAGTTCCGTAATGGGATCAAAATACGCCCTGTCAAGAGAGCCGGAAAGCCTTTCCATCTCCTCTTCGGAGTATGCCCCGTCTTCATACACGGCAAGGGTTCTGCGCATGTCTATAGCGATTTCAGCGAGTTTTTCTTTTGTTTTCGCCAGGGAAATTTTTTCTTTTTTTTCTATAACGCCCAGATATTTTTCTATGTTTGTCCGCAGCGCGCCGGCCGGGTCCGCGGGATCTTCGGTCTTTTCCCAGAGGAGGCGCTCGTACAGCACATCCAGAAGATTCCGGGGGTCATACATATTGCGGATAACGATATAGTATTCTTCGCGCGTATCGTCCCAGCCCGCGCTCAGATTCAAGGCCGGAAGGCCGGCCGCGCCGCCGCCCGCGCGGGCTTTTTGGAGGCCCTCGCGCAGCTCGCTTTTTTTTTCGCGGGATACATCAAGGCCCGAAAGAATATCTTCGATATCACCGGACCTCAGAACGTAGTCCTGTTCCGTGTATGCAGGCTTTGACATCGTTTCTCCGTCCGCTCTATTTTTTCAGGCGCTCAATGCGCCCGTCGGAATGCGCCGCCAGCACTTCGGAAACATTCCGCGAAAAAATACCGTTGCCCAGTACGCCGGGAATGCGGGACAGCTCTGTTTCCAGCTCGCGCGGGTCGAAGGCCGCCGCGAATTTCAGATCAAGGAGAATGTTCCCGTTGTCGGTAATAACCGCGCCCATTTTTTTGACCGCCATACGCACTTCGGCCTGAGCGCCCAAAGACGCAAAAGCCTTCGCCGCGCAAACCCTCGCCTCCCGCAGAACCTCTGTTGGAACAGGGAAACTCAGGCCAAGATTTTTAACCAGCTTTGATGCGTCGACGACAACCACAAATTTTTTTGCGGAATACGCGACAATTTTTTCTATAAGGAGGGCGCCGCCGCCGCCCTTGGTCAGGTTGAGGTCCTCGTCCACCTCGTCGGCGCCGTCAACGGCAAAGTCCAGCGCGCCGGAGATTTCCGGGTCATTCAGGGAACGCAGGGGAATCCCCGCTTTCTGACATTCCATTTCTGTCTGGGAACTCGTAGCCACGGCGAGTATGTCTTTTAGTTTTCCCGCCTTCAGGAGCTCTCCCAGCCGCCGTACAGCCCAAACAGCGGTGCTTCCCGTACCCAGGCCCAGCTTCATTCCGCTTCTGACAAACTCATCCACGGCGGCGAACCCGACCTGCTTTTTTATTTCAGTTGTGTCCATACTCTATACTATCCACGCCGCCGCGGTGGGTCAAGAACTTAACGCCGTACTATGCGTATCAAGTGAAATCGCCGGTGTCTTTTGCCCGGTCAAACTGAATGGTAATGGTGTCGATAAGCTCATGCTGCAAGGAAATAAGGCCTTGCAAGGACGATCTATGGGGATTTCCAGATGTTTCTCCGCTGTCAAGGGGAGTCAAAAGCTGATATTCGGCGATCTTGAGGGCTTTTGCCAGTTTGGTTATGGTCTTGGCGCTTACCCACCGCCTGCAACCCTCAATGTCGTTCAGGGTTTGAGCCGACAGATTGGCCTTTTCAGCGAGTTTTTCCTGAGAATAGCCAAAATTTTTGCGGTATTTCTTGATATTTCCGGCAAGAACCTTCCGTATCGGTTCTAAATTTTCACGCATATCTAAAATTTGAGGAGATAAAGTCCGCTTGACAACTTGCTATATCATTTATATCATATACTTGCTTATAGCAAGTATATGATATAAACCACCTATAAGCGGAAAACCTGCCCCTGGGGGTGTTTCAACTTCGTCCGACCTTCGGTTGGATACAAAGGAGGCTTCACATGAAGAAGCTCAAAAAATTGATGAGAATTATTGCTATTGGGGCGATAATCGTGGCATCCGCCTTTGCTGTGGCAGGGTGTGATACGGGAACCGATTCCGGCGGCGGCGGCGGAAATGAACCTTCCGCTCCGACCGGCGTATCGGCGACGGCGCAATCATCGAGCAGTATAAATGTTTCGTGGAATTCCGTATCGGGAGCAACGAGCTATAAAGTGTATTACACGATTGGAAGCTCCTCAACGAAAAACCTGGCGGGAACGGTTACCGGCGCTTCCTACACACATACCGGCCTGACAGCCGATACGAGCTATTCTTACTACATAACAGCCGTAAATAGCGAGGGGGAAAGCGCTTATAGCAGCGGCGCTTCCGCAACAACTTCTTCTAGCGGTAACGGTAACGAGGCAGACCCATTCCTGCTAAGCGCAAATATATGGGCCGATGGCGAAATTACATCAACCACCCCCAACAGCGAGGTCTGGTATACGTTTAACGTTACAAGCGGAACCACCTATTATATCTGGTTGAATGATAGTCTCACAAGCGGCGGCGCAGACAGCGGCGATGGCAGCAAAACGCTAAGCGCAATGTTTAGCGCTTATTATGCAGACGGATCATCTATCTTTTCTAGCGCCTATACCGCTTTTACAACACCTCGTGAGTTCACCGCGGATAAAACAGGCGCTGTCAAGATAAAGGTGTTTCCCTGGGGCAGCGGTACCGGAACCTATGGACTGGCCTACTCAACTGCCGGCGCGCGGCCTAATCTCAATATTACCCTGACCGTAACTGCCAATGGTTCCGCCCACTATACCACCACCCGCGTAACCATGGCTTCCAACATAGCGCTTATCCGGGATGATTTTGTCATAAGCGGCGTACCCGGTGTTACCATAGACAGTTGGAACGGTACGACCAGAGCGCCTTTTTCCTGCTGGCTGAACATTAATGGCTTTACGCAAGGCGGTGAATTGAACGTAACACTGCAGAAAACAGGCTATACAGTGAGCGATCCGCAGCCGGTTACCATTTACTACGCCGGCAGCGGCTGGAAACGGGATACAACCTCTCCATCGTTCAGCCCGAATGCCATAGCTTACCGTGGCGGAAGATTTGTCTGCGTTGGCAGTGCTTCTTCATCGGCCTGGTCAACCAATGGCGTTACCTGGAATAATGTAAACATATCATCCGCCGTTTTTTCATACACAGCCATAACAGCAGGGAGTGTTCATTTTATCGCGGTTGGCCGTGACGGGAGAATAGCATTAACGACAAACGGGACTTCCTGGACACTCGTTTCGCCTCCTCCGTTCAGCGCTTCGCTAAATGGCGTAATCTATGGCGGAGGGAAGGTTGTCGTGGTCGGAGATTCAGGAAAGGCGGCGTATTTCACAGATGCTATAGCAATTTCAGCATTAACCGTCGTAGATGATATGAAATTCGGCGCTTCCCATATTTATGATGTAGTCTATGGCGGCGGGAAATTTGTTGCGGTCGGCGCAGGTGGAAAAGCCTCGTATTCCAGCGACGGCATAACATGGTACGCCGTAAGCGATTCAAAATTTGGCGATTCCGCCATCTCTACCATAGCCTACGGCGACGGAAAATTTGTCGCGGCCGGTCAAAGCGGGAAAGCGGCGTATTCCAGCGACGGTATAACATGGTACGCCATACCTGATACAACATTTAGTTCTTCCGACATTGAGGATATAGCTTATGGCGGCGGGAAATTCGTTGCGGTCGGCGGGAATGCCAATACAGCCTATTCCACCGACGGCATCACATGGACAGCCATAGAAGATTATTTTTACAGTAGTTATGATGGCGGGACCCTTTTCAACTTCATAACCTACGGCAGCGATAGATTTGTTGCGGGAAACAGCAGTACCGCGTACTGGATTACGCCATAACAGCGGTTCCCAAGAGGCGGCGTAGCCGCCTCTGCAAAGCAGCCAGGTTCCAATTTATTTGTGACAAGTGATTTTCAGCCTAAAAACCGCCCATCTCCCGCGGATGTATTCAGGAATTCCAGCATGTCAGCGGGCAGGGGCGCTTCAAAGGCGCGGGGCTCTCCTGTCCATGGGTCACGGAACTCAAGGCGGGAGGCGTGCAGCATGAGGCGTTTTACTTTTACGGGGAAATCCCGGCGGAAGGCGAAGCGGGTTTCGCCTACAAGGGGGTGACCGGCGGCCTTGAAGTGCAGGCGTATCTGGTTTTTACGGCCGGTTTCGGGGTTTACCTCGACAACGGAGTATGATGCGCCGCCCGTGTTTTTCTGTTCCAGCACGCGGTATACGCTGCGCGCGGGACGGCCTTCGAGGGAACGGGTAAAACTGCCTTCAGGTTTTTCCAATACGCCCTGCACAAAGGCTATGTAGGTTTTGTGAATCCTGCGCAGGCGGAAAAGTTCCATCAGCGTTTTTTGTTTGCTTTTCCCCTTGGCAAAAAGGATGAGGCCCGATGTTTCCGCGTCGAGCCTGTGGCAGGGGTGGGGTTTCCATGCGAGGCCCTGTTTCTCGCAGGCGGCTGCGAGAACCTGCGTCAGGCAGGGGGCGTTTTTCCCCGGCGCGGGAATTGTCAGAAAGCCCGCGGGTTTGCCGGCGACAAGAATGTTCTCGTCCTCGTAGATGAGGGATACGGAGCGGGGCAGGGTCACGATGGTACACTGTAACAAGTCGCCGTATTTTCCGCAATCACGGCAACTTCTCCCGCATCGGCGGGAGAAGTTGCCGCCGGAAATTGCGGTGAGAGTTACCAGTACTCTTTAGGCTTGCCCGCCCGCGCTCCTGAATATAACGCAATTGCGAAGCAATTGCCGTGGTGGTTATGCCCCGTCCGCGATTTCCGTGATTGCGTTCCCGCCGCAAGGCGGGGCCGGAAATTGCGGTGAGAGTTACCAGTACTCTTTAGGCTTGCCCGCCCGCGCTCCTGAATATAACGCAATTGCGAAGCAATTGCCGTGGAAAATTTTTTATTATGCGCCGTCCATTGAAGCAAAGCCTCCTTTTTTTCTGTTATAAAAGGCAGGAGGAAAAAATGAATACGGATGTTTTGGATGAGGATGGGCGCGATGATGCGGTAAGCCGGAGGGCGCGGGAGGTTTTCGGCGTGTCCTATTTGTATCCTTTTCAACGGCTTGCGGTTCATAATATTTTGGGGGCCTGCGGTTTGTGGGAGGATGAGGGCGCGGAGGCCGCGCCGGGGGACCAGATTATTTTGCTGCCGACGGGCGCGGGGAAGTCTTTGTGTTTTCAGCTTCCGGCGGCGATTCTGCCCGGCCTTACTGTGGTTGTGTATCCTCTTTTGTCTTTGATGGCGGATCAGAAGCGGCGGCTCGACGGGGCGGGCATCGCTTCGCGTGTTTTGCGCGGTGGGCAACAGAGGCGGGAGCGCGAGGAGATTCGCTCGGCCCTTGAATCGGGTGAGGTCAAACTGCTTATTACTAATCCTGAGACTTTGGGCGCGGAGGGGGGAGCGGCTCTGTGCGCCCGCGCGGGCGTGGATCATCTTGTTATTGACGAGGCGCATTGTATCGCCGAATGGGGAGAGAGTTTCCGCCCTTCGTATCTTGAGCTGGGGAGGATTCGCGGGGAGATCCGGCCGCGGACAACTACGGCGTTTACCGCGACGGCCTCGCCTCCGGTTTTGGAGGGGATTGTCAGGCATCTTTTTGGGGGAGAGCGGCCTCACGTTATTTCGGGGAATCCCGACAGGCCAAACATTTACTACAGAGTTCTTCCTGTTCTGTCGAAAGACGAGGCCCTGGCGGAACTTCTTCGGTCGGCCGACCGGCCCGCTATAGTTTTCTGCGCGTCGCGGCCGGGTACGGAAATGACGGCGCGGTATTTGCGAAGGCGCTTTAATTCCGGTGAGGTTTTCTTTTACCACGCGGGGCTTGAACGGGAAGAAAAGAAAGCCGTGGAGGAGTGGTTTTTCGCGAGCAGGGACGGGGTGTTATGCGCCACCTGCGCATACGGTATGGGCGTTGATAAGGCGGACATCCGCACCGTGATCCACAGGGACGCGCCGGGAAGCGTAGAGGCGTATCTACAGGAGTCGGGGCGCGGGGGCAGGGATGGCAAACCGTGCACCGCAATTTTGCTGGCGGGAAGCGGGGACGGCGCGTGGTCGGCCAAAAACGCGAAAGACAGTTCCCGCCGCGCCGCGATGCTTGCCTACGCCGCGCAGGCATCGTGCCGGAGGCAGTATTTGCTGTCTCTTCTTGGGGCGGAGTGCGCTTCCTGCGGGGAGGAGGGCCGCGGCTGCGATATGTGCGACGCTTCTGCAGTGCGCTCTCCGCGGGAGGAGGAAACTATTCTTGGGTTTATAAAGAAAAACCCGCGGCGGTTTACTCCGGCGGAGGCGGCCCGTATTCTTAGCGGCGCGGTGAATCACCGTCCTGTTTCCGGCGCTTTTCCTGCGCTGCGCGGTTTCGGCAGCCTGAGCCGGTGGGAAGAGTCCGGCGTCAAGGAAGCGCTTGAGACTCTCCTCAGGCAGGGGAAGCTGCGCCTGTGTAAAAATTTTTTCTTTAGGGGGAGATTGAGGCCGGGGAAGCGGATACCGCTCGCGGAGGGCCCGATTGTTTAGGGCTGTTTTATTCGCAGGCGTTGGTTTACTACCCAGGAGCTTGCCCTTGGGTAGTTCATCACATAACCGGCCCGCCTAAGAGCCTGTTTAATATCTTACCCCTCCCCCGGGCGCGCAAGGGATTGAAGCGGAAATCCTTTTGGCGCAGCCAAAAGATTGGAGCGAAAAGCCCGGTTTGCGGCGTTTTACGCCGCAAATGCGCCCAAATTCCGAATTAT
>JAISQU010000290.1 GCA_031274005.1 Spirochaetales bacterium | reverse complement strand
CAATTTCCGCCCCGCCTGCGGCGGGCACGCTTTCACGGAAATTGCGGAGAAGGCATAACCATCGCGGCAATCGCTTCGCGATTGCGTTACATTCAGGAGCGATATTCTTTAGCCTGAAGCGTACTGGTGACATTCCCCCGCAATTTCCGGGGCCGACATGCGGTTCGCCTATGCGGGAGAGACGCTTTCACGGAAATGTGCGGGGAAGACATAACCACGACGGCAATCGCTTCGCGATTGCATTTTAACCAGGAGTTTTGTGGTCAAGCCTGAAGCGTACTGGTGACATTCCCCCGCAATTTCCGCCCCGCCTGCGGCGGGCACACAATCACGGAAATTGCGGAGAAGGCATAACCACGACGGCAATCGCTTCGCGATTGCGTTACATTCAGGAGCGATATTCTTTAGCCTGAAGCGTACTGGTGACATTCCCCCGCAATTTCCGGGGCAACTTCTCCCGCCTATGCGGGAGAGACGCTTTCACGGAAATTGCGGAGAAGACATAACCATCGCAGCAATCGCTTTGCGATTGCATTTTAACCAGGAGTTTTGTGGTCAAGCCTGAAGAGGGTTGGTGGCTTTCACCGCAATTTCCGGGGCCGACATGCGGTTCGCCTATGCGAACCGCATGTCGGCTGGTTGCCTGTACTCCCCTTTTTGTGTTACACTTCCGAATATGGCGCAGCAACAGGAACCGAATAAAATTATTTATTCGATGGTTGGGGTCGGCAAGACTTTCAATCAAAAGACGGTTTTAAAGGGTATTTATCTTTCGTATTTTTACGGGGCGAAGATCGGCGTAATCGGCCTTAACGGATCGGGCAAGAGTACCCTGCTTAAAATCATGGCGGGGGTCGAGAAGGAATTTCTGGGCGAGACTGTTTTAAGTCCGGGGTTTACGATTGGGTATCTGGAGCAGGAGCCGCTTCTGGAGTCGGAAAAGACGGTGAAGGAAGTTGTCGAAGAGGGCGTGCAGGATACGGTAAATCTTTTGAGGGAATTTGACGAAATCAACGAAAAGTTTGCCGAAGCCCTGCCCGATGACCAGATGAACGCGCTTCTTGAAAGGCAGGGCAGGGTGCAGGAAAAACTCGACCGGACCGGCGCGTGGGATCTTGATTCGCGGCTGGAAATGGCTATGGACGCTCTGCGCTGCCCGCCGCCCGAGGCAAAGGTAAAGGTTCTCTCCGGCGGGGAACGCCGCCGCGTGGCCCTGTGCCGCCTGCTTTTGACGAAGCCGGATATTCTTCTTTTGGACGAACCGACCAACCACCTGGACGCCGAGACCGTCGCCTGGCTGGAACATCATTTGCAGCAGTACGAGGGTACGGTTATAGCCGTGACGCATGACCGCTATTTTCTTGACAATGTGGCGGGATGGATACTGGAACTTGACCGCGGCGAGGGTATTCCCTGGAAGGGTAATTATTCGTCGTGGCTCCAGCAGAAGCAGGACCGCCTGGCAAAAGAAGAGAAGAGGGAAACCGAAAGGCAGAAGACTTTGCAGCGCGAGCTTGAATGGATACGCATGTCCCCGCGCGGACGGCAGGCGAAGTCCAAGGCGCGCATAGGCGCTTACGAAACTCTTCTTTCCGAAGGCGAGGCAAAACGGGAAAAAGATGCGGAGATTTATATTCCGCCCGGGCCGCGGCTTGGCAGTCTTGTCATCGACGCGGAGGGGGTTCGCAAGGGCTACGGAGATACGATTCTTGTCGATGAGATGAGTTTTACTATTCCGCCCGGGGCCATTGTCGGCATTATCGGGCCCAACGGTGCGGGAAAAACGACTCTCTTTAAAATGATTACCGGGCAGGAGAAACCCGACGCGGGCGCCGTCCGCATAGGCGAGACGGTCAGGCTGACCTATGTCGACCAGATGCGCGACAAGCTGGACCCGGACAAAAGCATTTGGGAACTGGTTTCCGGCGGTCAGGACATTATCAAACTGGGCAGGCGTGAGATGAACTCCCGCGCCTATGTCGCGCAGTTCAATTTAAGCGGACAGGATCAGAGCAAAAAGGCGGGCGTTCTTTCCGGCGGGGAACGCAACCGCGTGCAGCTTGCCATGATGCTGAAGGAGGGGGCAAATGTGCTTCTTCTGGATGAGCCGACGAACGACCTTGATGTCAATACCCTGCGCGCCCTGGAAGAGGGCATTTTGAACTTCGCGGGATCGGTTCTGGTTATAAGCCACGACCGCTGGTTTCTGGACAGAATAGCCACCCACATCCTCGCCTTTGAGGGCGACTCCAGGGTGTACTGGCACGAGGGGAACTTCAGCGATTACGAAGAGGATAAACGCCGCCGCCTGGGTGACGCCGCGGTAGAGCCGCACAGAATCAAGTACCGGCAGTTGACGCGGGAGTAAACGAACTACCCGCCGGTTGCCGCTCTTCCCAGCTTCTTCCACTCCCCGCGCATGACGCAGGCGGAAAGCAGCGCCGCGCAGAAGTCGGCAATCGGCAGGGTATAGAAAACCCCGTCCAGGCCGATAAAGCGCGGAAGAACCAGCACTATGGGTATAAAAAAGAGTATCTGCCGCGACAGGCTGAGCAGCGTTCCCTGGACGGCCTTTCCTATGGCCTGAAAGAAATTCGATGTGATGATCTGAAAACCCACGACGGGCATCATAAGCGTACTGATGCGCAGAGCGCGTATGCTCAAATCCATAAGCGGCCCCTCCTCGTTTCTGAAGGCGGCGATAAAAACGCCGGGGATGGCCTGCATCAGAATAAAACCGAAAAGAACAACGAAGACGGTGGCGCTTATGAGCGCCAGCCTGTAGGCCTGTTTGACCCGCGCATAACTTTTCGCCCCGTAGTTATAGCCTATGATTGGCTGTACGCCCTGATTCAAACCCTGAAGCGGCATGATGATAACGATAAGAATGCTGAAAACAATACCCATGGCTGTTACCGCCATGTCTCCGCCGTAAAGGGCAAGGCTCTTGTTCAGAATGCCGTTGACAACCCCTATGGCGAGCTGCATCGCGAAGGGCGCAAAACCAATAGCCATGATACGGCAGGAAAGTTTCAATTCGAGCCTCATCGCCCGCAGGCGGAAGCGCAGGGCCGTCCAGCGTGAGTTGAAGTAAAGCAGTACCCACAGAAAAGAAATAAACTGAGAAATGATCGTAGCCCAGGCCGCCCCGGCAATGCCCATATCGAAGCCAAAAATAAAGATGGGGTCAAGGATGATGTTGATAACGGCGCCGAGTATCTGCGTAAACATTGATGTACGGGGGTGTCCGTCCGAGCGGATAAAATGATTTATCCCCGGCCCCATTGCGCTGAACACGCCGCCGCAGAGGATAATCCGCAGATACGTTTTTGCGTAGGGGAAAACCGCTTCGCTCGCACCTATCAAATCGATAAGAATTTTATCGATAAAAATAAAACACACGGCGATAACCAGCGCGGGTACAAGAAAAAGCAGGGCAAAGGCGTGGCCCATGATTTTTTCCACTTCATCCCGCCGGCCTTCCCCCAGCCGTATGGAGAAAAGAGCGTTGGCGCCTATGCCGATAAGCATGGAGGAGGCCATCATCGCCATCATAACGGGCATTGAGACAGCGATACCCGCGATCCCCAGGGGGTCGACGCCCTGACCTACATAGATGCGGTCTACGATATTATAGAACGCGTTGACGAGCATGCCTATGATGGCCGGTATGGAGAAATCAAAAAGCAGCCTGACTATGCTCTGCGTACCCAGCCTGTCGGTCGCGTATGTTTTTATGTGTCCCACAGATTTTCCTGAAACTGATATTTGCCGGAAGATGCGCGGCTTGTGTATAGAATGTATCAATATTTCCGCCGGGCGTCAACTTCCTCCGTAATTTCCGCCCGCCTGCGGCGGGAACGCTTTCACGGAAATGTGCGGAAGGGAGATAGTCAAAAAGTGCAATTGCTTTGCAATTGCGTTATATTCAGGAGCTTGCGCCGACAAGCATGAAGAGCACTGGTGGCATTCCCCCGCAATTTCCGCCCGCCTACGGCGGGAACGCTTTCACGGAAATTGCGGAAGGGGCATAACCACGACGGCAATCGCTGCGCGATTGCGTTGCATTCAGGCATAATGTTTTTTAGCCGGTAGGGTGCTGGTGACATTCACCGCAATTTCCGGGGCCGGCATGCGGTTCGCCTATGCGAACCGCATGCCGGCTACCCCTTGCTCTTAACGCGCTATGTTTTTATAATCAGGGCATGGTACAAAACGCACAATCAAAAGATTTGCTGCCGGGGCCGGAGGTTAAACCGCGAAAAGCGCGGTCAGCCGCCAGGTCAAAGTCCGGCGCCGCCGGCGCGAAAACAGCGGCCGATACCACTGAAGACCTGAAGGCCGCAGCCCGTATCGCCATACGGGATTCTCTGGGGGTACAGCCGGGAGAAAGGGTTCTTATCATAACGAATCCCGTTGAAGAGGTATCCCGCATATCCTGGGCACTGCATGACGCGGCGCTGGACGCAAGAGCCGAAGTTGTCCTTATGTATCAAAGCGTCAAAACCCAGTTCGACTTTTGCAGCGAAGAAGTTATCGGCGCTTTGAAAAGCTGCCCGGATGTGTGCATCTCCCTGAGCGCGCAGCGTCTGGGAAAGGACAGAAAAGCAATACTCACACCCTACCGGGACGGCGGGTACACCTACGACAGCACTTTTCATCATCTTTTGCACGGGATAAAAACCCTGAGGGGATTCTGGTCGCCCCGCATAACACTGGACAGCTTTATCAGGGCTGTGCCTGTGGACTATACCCGGATGCGTCTGGAATGCCTGCGGGTCAAGGAAATCCTTGACGACGCTGTTTCCCTGCACGTTACGAATAAAACCGGTACGGATATTTTTTTCAGCATAGCGGGGCGCCAGAGTTTTACGGACGACGGAAACTTTTCAATCGCCGGCAGGGGAGGCAACCTTCCCGCGGGAGAAACTTTTGTGTCGCCCGTGGTCGGTTCCGCGGAAGGCCGCATCGTGTACGACGGCAGCATTTCATCGCTGCGGGGCGAGATACTCATCAAAACGCCCATTACCGTGCATGTCAGCCGGGGTTTTGTCAAAAAGATAGAGGGCAAGGATGAGGCCGAGGAGCTTCTCGCGACAATCCTTATGGGCGAGGAAAACGCCCGCGTTCTTGAAGAAGAAGGTAAGCTGTCGGAAGGCAAGGGCGCGGTATACGCCCGCAACGCCCGTAACATAGGGGAATTGGGCATAGGCCTTAACCCAAACGCCAAGATGACCGGCAATATGCTGGAAGACGAGAAAGTGTACCACACCTGTCACTTCGCCATCGGTTCCAACTATGACGAGGACGCGCCCGCCCTCATTCATCTTGACGGTCTTGTTTCAGCGCCTACCGTTATCGCCACTTTTCCCAGCGGGAAAACACAGGAAATTTTACGGGACGGCGAGCTGGTGGGGCTGGAATAAGGCCCTAAAAAGCCCGCGCGCGTTATTGACACGGGCGCACCCCTCAAGGCATGATACATTCCATGGATGTTTCCGAGCTGAAGATAACCGCGGAGCTGGCTAACCTTGATTTGACAGGGGAGGATCTCGCGTCTTTGGGGAACGAGGTGGAGAAAATACTCGACTATTTTTCCAGTATGATGGAGGCCGATACCGCAGGTCTAGCCGCGGGGAAGGCGGGGAGCGCGGCAAACAGGCTGCGTCCTGATGTACGGACGCCCGGCGACGCGGACGCTCTTCTTGAAAACGCGCCGGAGCTGGAAGGCCGGTTTATTGTTATTCCGAACGTGCTGTAAAATCAGGGCAAAAGAGGTTTTATGGAGTCACCTTTCCTGCGCTGGCGAAATTTTTTATCTGATTCCGCCGCGCGAAAAAAATACGAAGATTATGTGAAGGCTGCCGACGCGAAGGTCGGGGCTTTTCTGGAGTTTGACGCGGACCGGGGGCTTGGTCTGGTTT
Source organism: Spirochaetales bacterium (assembly GCA_031274005.1). Classification (GTDB taxonomy): domain Bacteria; phylum Spirochaetota; class Spirochaetia; order DTKZ01; family DTKZ01; genus JAISAF01. The sequence goes on along the minus strand of JAISQU010000290.1, from coordinate 7,373 downwards.
CGGACGCGAATCCGGGCGCGGATCTTGCGGGCGTGCCTTTCGCGGTAAAGGATATTATCGCGGTGAAGGGTTTTCACCTGACCTGCGGGTCGAAGATTCTGGAGAACCTGGTGTCCCCCTATACGGCGACGGCGGTGGAAAAACTGATTGCCCGCGGCGGCGTCATGGTGGGAAAGACCAATCTTGATGAGTTCGGCATGGGCTCTTCGACGGATAATTCCGCTCTGGGAAAGACAAACAATCCCTGGGACCAGGGGCGGGTCGCCGGCGGTTCGTCGGGAGGCAGCGCAGCGGCGGTTGCCGCGGGAATGGCGGCCTTCGCGCTGGGTTCGGATACAGGCGGTTCGGTGCGGCAGCCTGCGGCGTTTTGCGGCGTGTACGGGCTGAAACCCACCTACGGAGCGGTTTCCCGTTACGGGCTGGTGGCTTACGCATCGTCGCTGGATGTGATTGGCGTGTGCGCCCGCTCTGTGGAGATGACCCGCGCCGTGTTCGATATAATCCGGGGGCAGGACGAGAAGGATCAGTCCTCGCAGGCGGGAGGAAGCGGTCCCGCGGCGAAAAACAGGGTTATAGGAGTGCTGGGCGGAAATCTGGGGCTTGATCCGGCTGTGGACAGGGCCTACCGTAAAACTATGGATTTTTATAAAGCGCAGGGTTTTGAGCTGCGGGAAATTAACCTTGCCATGGCGGAGTATTATGTGCCTGTTTACTATACAATCGCGACAGCCGAGGCGAGCGCGAACCTTGCCCGTTATACGGGCGTCCGGTACGGCTACAGGCCGGATTACGCGGAAAACCCCGAGGAGCTTACACGCAAAGCCCGCAGCGAAGGCTTTGGCAGCGAGGTAAAACTGCGTATTCTTTTGGGGACATACGTTCTGCGTTCAGGTTTTCAGGACCAGTATTACCAGAGGGCCCATAAGCTGCGCGAGGCCATACGCGCGGACTTCGATAAGGCTTTTGGCGGGGCCGGACTGATTCTGATGCCCGTGTTTCCAACGCAGGCCTTTCTGCGGGGGCAAAGCGGGTTGGATCAGTTCCAGCAGAAGCTGGCCGACCGTTTTACCACGGCGGCGAATCTCGCGGGCCTGCCGGCTATGAGTTTTCCCGCGGCTGTAGAAGACGGGCTGCCTGTGGGTATGCAGTTTATGGCGCCGGCCTTTGGGGAAGCTCTTCTTTTTGACGCCATAAAACTCTACGAGGCGCAGTTCCCCTGCCCTGTTCCGCCGTCTTATAAACCTGAGTGGATAGAGGGGAGTTAAGCCGTGTACCAGTCATTTATCGGACTCGAAATACATATACAACTGCTTACCGAATCAAAGGTGTTCTGCGGCTGTACCAACAGGTTCGGCGATGAGCCGAATACCAACGTGTGCCCGGTGTGCATGGGCTATCCGGGCGTTTTGCCGGCGCTCAACGAAGAGGCCATCCGCCTCTCGTATATTGTAGCCAGGACGCTGAACTGCGAGTTAAGCCCGCGGGCAATTTTCGAGCGGAAGAATTACTTTTATCCTGATATGCCCAAAAACTATCAGATTTCGCAGTTCTCCTCGCCCCTGGGCAGAAACGGCTGGATAGATATTGAATACGCCGGAAAGCCCAGGCGCGTGCGCATCCACGAGATTCATCTGGAAGAGGACGCGGGCAAAATGATTCACGCGGGGGATATGTCGCTGCTCGACTATAACCGCGCGGGGACTCCCCTTCTGGAAATTGTTACAGAGCCTGATATGGAAGCGGGCGAAGAGGCGGAAATCCTTTTGCAGAACTTCCGGCGGACGATACGCTATCTGGGCGTGTGCGACGGTAATATGGAAGAAGGCTCCATGAGATGCGACGCGAACGTTTCGATTAACCTTGAGGGCCAAGGTTTGGGGCGGAAGGTCGAGATTAAAAACTTAAACTCCTCCCGCTTTGTCAAAATGGCTTTAAATTATGAGATAACGCGGCAGAAAGAACTCTTCGGGAAGGGCGGTAAAATCGTACAGGAGACGCGCCTGTGGAACGAAAACCGCGATGTAACCGAGCCCATGCGCACCAAGGAAAGCGCCCACGATTACCGTTATTTTCCCGAACCGGATCTGCCGCCTTTTATTCCGGGCGCGGAATTTCTTGCGAAGGTGGACAAGGGTCTTGTGGAACTGCCCGAGGCGCGCAAGGCGCGGTTTGTAAAGGAGTACGGCCTGTCCGCGGCGGCCGCGGATTTTCTTGTCGCGGAAAAAGCCACCGCTGATTTTTACGAACAGACCGTCAAACTGGGCGCTGCCCCCGCCGCCGCGGCCGCCTGGCTGCAATTTGATGTGCGGAAAATCCTGAACCGAGACGGCAAAGAGCTTGCCGACTGCCCCCTGACAGCGGGGCGTCTTGCGCAGTTGTTGTCCCTTCTTGCGGACGGCAGGATTCACGGCAAAATCGCCAAACAGGTTTTGGAAGCGGTTTTTGCCGAGGACAAAGATCCCGGTCAGCTTATAAAAGAAAAGGGCTGGCAGAGTATGTCCGACATGTCGCAGCTTGCGGCGCTTGTGGACCAGGCGCTGGCCGCGAACGCGGCTGCGGTGGACGCCGTAAAGGCGGGCGACAGGAAGCCCTTGGGCTTTTTGGTGGGACAGATTATGAAGCAGACCGGGGGAATGGCGGAACCCCGGCTGGTGCAGGAACTGCTTAAACAGAAAATAAAATAGCGCATACCGCGGTCGACGTAATGCCTCATCATCAATTCTAACCCTATCGATTGAAAAAACCCGTAAAGCGCGATACATTCATTCAATATGAAAAAAATATGCAGCATGGTTTTCGCCGCCGTAATTCTCCTGTTTGCCGGCGCGTGTACGGTACGGCAGGATATAACGCTCCAGGCAGGGGGGGCCGGCACGGCAAGCCTTGAAGCGGAACTGCATCCGGTTTTTATGGAATACTACGCTGACCTGGCTTCGGGTTTCTCTTCATCGTTTGACCCTGAACAGCCGCGGTTTTTTAACGCCGCCGCGATACGCGAAGCCTTTCACCGCAACGCGGCGCTGCGGCTTGACTCCCTGCAAACCCCGTCGCCGGGCAAACTCGTTTTGCGGTTTCACATCACGGATATTTCCGGCGCTATAAAAAACGAAGACAAAGCCGCGCAAAATATCATAAGCCGCACCCAAAACGGAAACCGGGAAACCCTCGCCATCCGGCTGAGCAGGAGTAACCTTGCCTCTTTATTAAAGATTATTCCCGAAATGGATTCTCCCGTGGCGAAGATGCTTTTGCCGCCGGAGGGCGCAACTGAAGAAGACTATGCGGAACATCTGGCCTGGGCGCTTGAGGATTACGCGAAGAATGAAAAAATCGAAGACATTTTGAAGGCTTCCGCGATTTACCTTTCAATCAGGACGCCGCGGAAGATATTGTCACAGACCGGCGGCAGCCTGAAAAACGAAAATGAGGCCGGGTTCAGGATTTCGCTCCCCGGTCTTTTTACGCTTGAAAAAGCCCTGGAGTATTCGGTAACGTATTAAATTCATCAGAGTTGAGAGAAACCCCATGAGCCTGCCGGATTTCCGAACAGCTAATACTGCCAGCCTCCGCCGAGGATGGGCCGCAGATAACCCGGAGAAACCGGGTCCGCGGAAAAGAAGTGCATGTACTCAGCGCCCAGTTCCACAAAAAAAGGCTTTTGTATGAACCACATGAAGGATAGGCCCGCGCCCAGAGAAGGCATCAGGGTTTGTAAAGACACAGATTTACCGGCGCTGAACTCAAAATGTAAATCATCCAGCAGAACCATCCCCGCCCCCAGCCGGAAATTAAAAGCCATAATCCGGTTGGCGAACCACTTCTGGAAAAGGGCGTTGAGGTGGGCGCCCATATATTGAGCGGCGAGTTCATAGCCCTGGCCGCTCATGGAAAGGTAAGCCCAGAACGGCGCAAGCTCCACGCCCAGATAACCCCAGACCCGCTTAAAGGGCACAAAACTTATCCTGGCCGCGGCGGCGAGGGGAAAAATCTGTTGATCGAAAAACGCGTTCAAATCGCCATACAGGGGAATAAGAGGAGCGCAGCCCAGAGAAAAGTTGATGTCAAAGGGTTTGCGGTAGGCAATCCTGAAAGTTCCCAGGGCGCTTTCCAGGCCGCCGGGATTTTCAATATACACATCATAGAGTCCCGGCGTTAAATTTCGCATGTCGAAAACAAGCCGGGCGCTTCCGCCGGGGGCCGCCGGAACATATTCAACAGGAATAATCATGTCGTCCGGCCCTTCCTGAGGGCGCAGATACACCTCCGCCCCCTGCGCAAAATTCCGCCCCTCAAGAGAAAGAACCCACACGGTATCTTCGTCCAGCCAAAAACTGTCCGGGCTAAATCTCTGTATCTCAGGCCGCAAGGCAAGGTGAACATCAAATTCCGTCCACTGCGAAGCTTCCCCCGGAGAATCAAAAAGGTCATACACAACTATTCTGTAGCGGTAACGCCCCGCGGCAAGGGAAACCTCAATAAAGTTTTCTTCTGTAAACTCCTGTAAAATTTGTGAAAATCCGGCGGCGGATTGTCTTTCAATTGTTACCTCATACCGGTAGGCGTACTCGCGCCTTTCCCAGATAATATGCTGAATAAAGCGCACCTTCTCCTCAACTCTTTCAATATAGAAAAATCCGGTTTCCGTATCCTGAGCGCGCAGAGGCGGAGCCGGCCCGGCTAGAGCGTAAAGCAGCGCACAAAAAAACACAGACCGGCGCGCGCGGCTCCTCATTCTCCCTCTCATAGGGCCTTCAGTCTCCGGCTCCGTAGAGTACGCCCGGATCTTTTGCCCGCGCCGCCCCCGGCACAGGAACATCTACCCGAAACCGGTTTTCCCCCGGTGTTCCGCGCCGTTCCATAAATCCGTCAGCGGCCCTGCTTACCGCCTCTACCTGCCACGTAAAATCCCCCTGAACCAGAAGAGTCCGCAAATCTTCCAGGGTATAGGATGCCGCTTCTCCGGGGCCGGCGCGGAGGAGGAGCCGCCTTTGCCCCTCGGTTTCCTCGTGAAAAAGGCTGAAGATATAGCCGTTTGCCCCTTCGACCGGCTGCCAGGTAAACGTAATGGTTCTGTTTTCCCGCAGCCTGGCCGCGTCGATGAGTTCATTATCCTGAGGCAGCCGCCCCGCCGCCTCAGGTAAAAGCGGAACGGGAAGCACCCGGAATGAGAAGGGCCTCTCGGCGCTTATGTTAAAGCCGTCTTCGGTTTCGGCCCGGATAGTCCAGTAATACGTGCCTTCGGGAAGCCGCGCAAGCGTAATGGTTGTGTCCGGATTGCGAATGTCCATCACAGCCTGCCCTGTCAGGGGGTTGGGATTGCGCGAGAGCACAAAACGGCTGTTTCCCGGTGTATCCGACAGGCGCCACCTGAGGACGCCGGGCCGCCGCAGGGCGTCCAGCCCCGGATATTCATGCCCGGACGGGGGATACTCCAGAGACACGGGCCGCAGTTGCCGCTTTGTGAAATGCCCTGCCGCCAAAAGTCCGGTACGCCGGGAATGCAGCGGCCCCTCGTCCGCGAAAGCCTGTACCGTCCAGAAAAATCCGCCGTCAGGATAGCTGTCCATCTCAAGCGTTTGGCTTGCGGTCCGGCAGAAAGCGTTTTCGTACAGGGGGCTGCCGCGGGCGTCCTCCGCGTATAATCGAAACTGATAATACTCCGCTCCTTCCACGGCCTGCCAGCGGAAGTTTACCGGCGTTCCCGCGCGGATGGCCGCCTTTTCGCCGGGACCGGGTTCTTCCAGAACAGGCGCCACAAACAGCGGAAACACGGTAAAGCGTTTAGGCGGAGTGTCAAAGGACGCGTCCCCCGCCTCCGCGGAAATGCGCCAGTAATAGGTTCCTGCCGGTAAAATCCGTCCCTGGAACATCTCGCCGTGTACCGCCTCGTTTACAACAAAACCATTCATCTGCGGGTTGTTCGAAATCTGGAAACGCCGGGTAAAGGGCAGATTCGACTTCCAGGTAAAACGGATGTCCCGCAGGAGGGTGTCGGTTACAGTGTAATTGGCCGGCGGAAAAATCGTCCTCTGGATAACCTCCCCCTCAATGGCAAGAAAGGCCCGCGCCGGCGAGACAGCGGAAGAGTTTCCCTCGCCATCGGTTTGGGAGACTCCCCAATAATACCGCCCGGCCTGCAGCGTTGTTTCCTGCCGTCTGTAGATAAAAAAATTATCATGCACAGTCTGCGTAATAAGGGGATCGGACAAATCCGCACGGGGAGAAATCCGAATGGTGTACGAGGCCGCCTCCTCATCATGCCGCCAGGAGAAATACGCATCTTCCCGCTCCCTGCCTATATTCAGGCTCGCGCCCTCCGCCGGGATCTGAGGCCGGGGCGCTTCCATGCCGCCGCGCTGTTCGATTACGAAAGACGCGACCCCGGACGCCTGGGCCGTCCCCCAGAAGCCTTCAGGAAATATGGGAGTTACCCGCCAGTACCAGCGCCCGGCCCCCAAATCCGAATAAACAAGGGACGTTCCCCCCAGCCTGGTTTGCAGAGCCGGATTATTCATATCCGGGTTGTCCGCGGCTTCCAGAAGATAAAAAGAAACTTCTTTCTGCCCCGTCCACTGGAATCGTACTGCCGGTTTTCGTACCCGGTACCGATAGGCGTAGTCCTGCGCGGGGCTGACGAGCCGCGGGGCAGGCGCGTGGATGATGGTAAGTTTACCGGAGAATAAACGGGAGGGGATTTCCCCGCTTGCCGCCCTGTTTCTATTCGCGGCGTAGGCCCGCCAGAAGTATGCTCCCGGGGCGAGGCGGGCGCTTGTTGCCGTGGAATCCGCCAGACTTACGAGTATTCGCGCGAAATTTCTTTCCGCGGCGATTTCAATTTGGGTATAATCGTCATCCGTAAAATTAACGGCGCGCCAGGAAAAGTTGACGGGCAGGGCCGTATTCTCCGGGGTAACAAAGAGCGCGTTGGGCCGGGGGGAGAGTACCGCTACCAGGGGTTCCCGCAGGGTCTCCTCTCCGGTTAAAGCGAAAGCGTCTCCCGCTTCCGCCTGCTGAGTCTCCCCGGCAACGCGGAGAAGGGCGCTGCCTTCCACAACATGCAGGTTAAGGCTCTCACCGCTGGCCGCCGCGCTTACCACTCCGCCGGGGCCTATGTCGATGAGCCTGTCCCCGGAGCTTAAGGCCACCGAAGAATCCTTCCGCGCGGCCACGCTGACGCCCCCCCGTGTTAAATCCACGCGGGCGCGGGAATCCTCAAAGCGAATTTGAATAAGGCTGCTTTCCGCAAGATCAACTGTCCCGCCGCCGGTAAAGGTTACGGTCGCCTCCGAAAGATCCGCGGTTCTGATAAAGTCCCCGTTGTAAACCGGGGAGCTTTTTTGCAGTCTGTCCCACACCACCCTGTCCACAAACCG
>JAISQU010000234.1 GCA_031274005.1 Spirochaetales bacterium | reverse complement strand
CGGTCTCCGCCGCGAGCAGAATCCCCGCAAGGGTATCGGGAAGAAGCCCCTCCCGCAGTCTGAGGCCGGCGAGAAATTGCTCAGCCTTCCGCGCCGCGTCTTTTCCGTACCCGTATTTTTCGCGGAGGACCGAACGGTTAAAGCCTTTTTCGCTCAGGGGAATTCCTGTTACGCCGCCGATTATCAGTGAATAATCCGGAGGGGAACCTTCGCTCGTAACCACTCGCTCGGCGGAGAGTTCCGGAGGGGAACCTTCGCTCGTAACCACTCGCTCGGCGGAGAGTTCCGGAGGGGAACCTTCGCTCGTGACTACTCGCTCGGCGGAGAGTACCGGAGGGGAACCTTCGCTCGTGACTACTCGCTCGGCGGAGAGTACCGGAGGGGAACCTTCGCTCGTGACTACTCGCTCGGCGGAGAGTACCGGAGGGGAACCTTCGCTTGTAACCACTCGCCCGGCGGGAGGCGCGTTTGGGACAACGCCTTCTGTAGATAAAACGCCGGAAATATCGGGGAAAAGCGCAGGCAGGGATTCGGCGGCGAGGTCCGGCTGCCCGCGGCAAAGGCGTATCGTTTTTTCAAGTTTAACGCCGGCCTCCTCGGCCGCGGCGCCGCGGAATAATTTCTGCTTGTCGGCAATCTTCGCGCGGACTGTTTCAGCGCCGCTGAGTACAAGGGAAGCGGCGGCGAGGTCTTGCAATACGGCGCGATAGGCTTTGACTGTCTCGGGATTCTCCGCGTCCGGGCAGCCGATTTCCGTGATGTACCGCACGCCCATTTCCGCGAGAGACCGCCGGATTTCAGAGGCGGTTCCCCGGATGTCGGTATCAAGGGCGCCGTAGATTTCACCGGAATCGGTAAGATACACAAGCCCTGCGGGAGTCAAAAGAACGCCCGCGGGATCATAGAGGATAGCCGCCTCTTTATCCCTGATTATATACAGGACGGCGGAGGCGGGCGGCGGCTCGGCCGCGGCGGATTTTTCGTCTGTTCTGACCCATGTTCCTTCCGCGTCAAAGCCCCCGCGCCAGCCGTCCTTCGTCACACCGCCGTCCGGGTCGTAACCTTCCCTCCAATTCACGCCGCTTGTATCCGCGAGCATATCAAAACGATGCGAAGCTGTCCGAAAAGCTCGGGAGGATTTCGGCAGACTCCTTTTATAACTGAGGGGAAGAGCGTCTTCCCAGTTCAGGCCCTGCCTCCGCATTTCCATTTTTGATACGGGACTCAAACTTTCCGTTGTCCCCATATATGTCCACAGGAGTTTCTGATAACAGTAAGCCTTGATGATATTTTTTATGAAAGCCTCAAGCGCCGCCTCGTCGAGTTTTCCGCCGCCGAAAAACTCGGCGTTTATGTTGATGAAAGAATTTTCCTGTCCGCGAAGGCCGCTTTGCGCGCAGTGCCGCTCGAAAAGTTTCCGCGCGTCTTCTCGCAGCCGCGCCGCGCCCGCTGAGTTTTTTTCCGCTCCGGCGCAGGCGCGCACGGCCGACTCAAGTTCCCCTGCAGTACGCGCGAACCTGTTATCATCCAAATACCACGCAATTTCCCGTATCATAATCCGCCTCCCCTTTCCTGCGCGCGGATTTCAAGAAGGCGCTCAATCTGCCGCCAGGCCTCTTCTTCCCGCGCTTTTTTCTGCATGTCGTGAATATACGTAATCTGGCCCAGCCAGACCCGCCGCTCCCGGCCGCTCACCGAAAAAATCTCCTTCCGCTGCCAGTGAAAATAATACGCAAGCGCAGCCGCCTCCCGGTATACATCTTCCGGAGGGCGGCTTATGCTTCCCCCAGGCGGCCGTACTCCCCAAAAAAATCATGAGAGCAGGAAGAGCAGCGCAGGGGCACGCGCTTTATCACCTGATGGTTTATTTCGTGCAGAAAATCCACACAAAAAGCAAAGTCCGCCGGGCAAAGCTGTTCAATGGTTTTCCGGGTAATCATTTTTTCACTTCCCAGGGCGGTTATAACCCTGCTCAGAAGTACGACATAGAACGCGCCGGAATCCCTGCGCACATCGCCGTCCCTTTCTATCTGTATAATATCTTTGACCTGCACCAGACGCATCGTTCCCGAAACCTTGCGGTTCTCTTCGGCCCGGACTCCCCTCCCCCTGGGCAGGGTAAATCTGAAACTTGTCCGCAGAGCCATAGCTCCTCCTTAATTGCAATTACATTTCAAGATGAGAAAATCGTCCCGATTCCGCCTCCACAGGCAAGTCCGGGCGGGGCGTCCGGGCGGGTTTTCTGTCCGGAACAGAAAGGTCCGTAAGGAGAACTCTCCTGTCACCCGAGGTCACATACACGAGGTCCGCCTCTGTGGAAAAAAGATCGAGTTCCGCAAAACCGTAATTCTTTTTCAAAAACACAATCGCCTGGGCAAAGTTCACGAAGCCCAGTACATCCTGCCCCGCCGGAGGCTGAGGCGCGCGGTCTTCCGCCAGAAGCAGAGCCAATGCCTCAAGGACAAGATCTTTATCCATGCCTTCAAGAACAGTCCTGATTTCTTCTTCACTCATTCTGCACTCCCTGTAAAACGTTTCAGCAAAGCCTGCGCCCCGCCCCTGCGGACAAACGGCGAAGCGGCGGCGCGGGGATACGGCTCGCCGCCGCCTTCGCCGGAACACCGGATAAAGAGGCTGTTTTCCAAACGCGCCCCGCGCAGGGGAACGCCTTCAAAACGGCAGTTGTAAAAAATACAGTTTTTGATATGAGCGCCGGAAAAACCGTTCATGCCGCTGCCGTAGGTGAGGGTAAAACGGCTGTCCGCGAAGACGCAGTTTTCCAGGCGGCTCTCTATGGCCTCGAAATCGGTAAAGCCGCAGGCGGAAATCAGCGTACGCGCGAACTCCGCCCTTTGCAGACAGCAGCTTCGCAGCGCGACGCTTTCCAGCCTTCCCTCCAGCCAGCGGCTGCGTATTAAAACAAGGCCGTCAAGAGTGACATCCCGCATGACGGAAGAAGCGAAACTCATCCGCGTCAGGCTGCAGCGAAAAAAAGCGCTGCAGAGTATGTCCATTTTCAGAAAGACAGCGCGGACCGCGCATACCTCACGCAGCTGTACATCCTTCCAGGCGGAATCGCGGAACTCAAGACCGCTTATATCGCAGCCCGCGATCAGACCGCCGGAAAACCCCTGCCGCGCCTGAGCCTCCACAAGCAGGCGGTTTCCGTAAAACCTCACGCGGGTTCCCACCTGCGGACGGATATTCTGATATTCGCGTTCGCGTCCTGCTCTTCCCTGACGAGGGAAAAACCCATGTTCCGGATTTTATCCATAACTGTTTCGTAGGCGTACTGGCGCGTGATGCGGCTTAAAATTTCTTCCTGCTTGTGCCCGGTAAAGGTTTCCACAGCCCACCAGTCGGCGACAGCTTCATAACCGGTCTGTGTCCGCCGTATGCCTATGCTGTAGGCGCTTCCGGTTTTTATTTCCATACGGCAGCCCTCAATGATTTCATTCTTGCCGAACCCCGCTATGCTAAGGGTTTCCCCGGCGGGCGCCAGGACATAATTCATATCCAGGGTATCAAGGGCCTTTCGCAGGGACTCAAGGCTCCTGATTTGTGTCTCGATTTTCGCGATGTGGGACATATACCGCCTCCTATTTTTTGATTCTTTCTCCGGTTTTTATACGGACAAACGCATTCTGTCCTATTTTGTAATCAAGCTGCCGTACCTCGCAGCGGAAAAAATCTCCGAAAACTTCAATGATTTTGTAGTTTCCGATTATCTTTTTGAACTCCTCATCATCGGAAATCTCTCCGCCTCCTCCTTCCGCAAGATTTGTCCTGTCCGCTCCGGCGCGTGCAAGAAAAAATTTCTGTACCCCGTTGACCTCGGACACTTCGATTATCCGCATAACGGAGTACACCGGCTCATATTCCAGAACCGGTTTCACAACGACAGAGCGGGGAAGAGGAGCTATCTCCGCAAGAACAAGCGGATCCTGCACAATGGCGGCCTGCAAAAACAAAGCGCAGCCCGCAAGAAAGCACGCGCCCACAGTCCCGCCCGCGGCGAGCTTTATCGCGGATTTCAATCTCCCGTATCTCCTTCTTTCTTCAAAAGATTCCACACATACTCCCCTTCCCTGTCCAGAAACATTCTGTTCTGCGCGTCAAGCAGAACATAGAAAACTTTTGAGTTTTCGCCGCGCCGCAGGTATGATCCGGCCTGTATCTCGTGCATTCCACGGGGAAGCCTATAGTTTTCCACACTGTCCCAGCCGATAAACATGCCGCGGTAGAAAAATCCGCTGCCCTCCAGGGCAAGCCGCGGAACCCTGCCGAAAGCCTGCGCGGGAAAAATGTTTTCGATAATCACGGCGGATACTTCCTGGCAGGCGTCCCAGATGTCTTTCAGGCTGCTTTGCCTGAACGGATGGCGAACGCGCAGAAGCCTCGCTCCGCTGCCCGCCGCGTATACATCGGCGTAGAGGATGTTCATCTCATCGGACAACTGAACCCTCCCCCGGATAATGTAGTCGGCCGCGCCGGCGCTCACCGCGCCTTCGGCGTAATCAGAAAAATCCGCGGGCCGCATAACCCGAAACATATCCGTAGCCGCCAGACAGTAGCCCACAAGCAGGCTGAAGAAATCATCGCCGGAGCGCAGGGTAACCCCGCGCTGCGCCACAAGAGGCGCGCCGATAAACTCGAACTCGCCGCTCTCAAGTTCCAGAAGTTTGCGGAACTCAAGAACGAAACTCTCCAGAACAACGCGCTTTCCCGAGCCCGCTTTTTCAGGGATAAAGAAGCGCTCATACAGCTCTTCCAGGCAGGCCGCAATAACCGCGTGAAGCTCTTCGCCTTCCCGGAAAAAGCGCAGGACGCTTACCGGAAAGGAATTCGCGGCGAGCGGAAAAGCGCTTATATGCACGCCACAGGAACCCGCTCCCGTGGGCCCCTCATTCCAGCTGCGAAACACATACATTTTACATACAATTTGCAGCGGAACGCTGAACCGCTCTTCCCGTATGGCGGCAAGAAAGGCAAATGGGCTGGCTGCCTTTTTCCGGCTGAAAGACGCCTCCAGCCATTTCCCCATGATAACGGGTTTCAATTTTCCGTCCCGTACAAGCTGCCTGCGCAGCTCCTCATCCAGCGCGTTAACAGTCTCAGGAGAAACCCCCGAAGCCGCCGCGGCAGGTAAAAGAACAAGCGCGGGCAGGGTTTCCGGCAGGGCGGCGTAGCTGTCCTGCATATCCGTTACAACGAGCGCCTCAGGCTGTGAGGCGCAGCAAAAGAAAATAAACGGCAGGGCAAGCGCCCAGAGGTTTCGAACGCCGCGGCGGAGGTAACTCCCCAGAACCCACCGCTTTGGCCGGCAGCCTGCCCTGCCCAGGAAATTTCTATGCCCACTCAGCGTTTTCATATACAACGGAAATTGTCTCCTGAATAACGCCCGTGTCGGTACTGCTCAAGTCGGAAAGAAGCCATCCGCAGGGAACGCAGTTAAAGAGGTTCCGCCGCTGGATTTCCGTCGTCCCGTCCCTGTCCATAAAAACCACAGAGATGGATTTCTGCTCCGGGTTGCCCCGCTCCACGCTCTTCCACCATTCTTTGAGAATTTTGTCACGGGGATCGGCGTTACGCACGAGTTTAACCGTGTCGTATTTCACCTTTCCCACAACCTTGCGGGGATTTTTATCCATGCCGCCCATGTCGTCGGACACTTCGGCGCTTGCCCCAAGTCCCGAAACCGCTACAAAATTCCCGTAATCGATTCCATCAATCTCGACCTTGAAATAGGTCTTTGTCGTCGGCAGATACTCAGCCATATCTTTCTCCTTTTTGTTCCGGACCATGTCCAGAACCTGTTAAAATTTTATTCGTTTTCAAGGGTCTTTTGAGAAACCCTGAATACGACAAACTCAGCGGGCTTGGCCGGCGCCAGCCCTACTTCCACAACGACGTAGCCCGCGTCAATTGATTCAGGCGGGTTCAGCTCGTCGTCACACCTCACATAAAAAGCCTCCTCCGGCGTATCGCCGAAAAGAGCGCCGGACCTCCAGATATTCAGGAGGAACGATGTAAGGTTGCGCGTAATTTTCTTCCACAGGTCGCGGGTATTCGGTTCAAACACAACCCAGTTCGTCCCGTTCTGAATCGCCTGCTCAACCATGCAGAAAAGCCTGCGTACATTGATGTAGCGCCATTCGGGGTTTGAACTGATGGTACGCGCGCCCCAGACGCGGATGCCGCGGCCCGGAAATTCCCTGATGCAGTTGATGCCCTTCGGATTTAAAAGTTCCTGCTCCGCATCGGTCAGGTTATATTTGAGGCCCAGGGCAGTGCGGAGGATTTCATTTGCCGGCGCCTTGTGCACGCCCCGCAGTGAATCGACCCTGCTGTAGACCCCGCAGATGCCTCCCGAAGGCGGGGCGTATACGTCCGCGTCCTGCGCCGTGTCATACATGGATATCCAGGGAAAATAATACGCACCCATAATGGAGTCCCGCGGCATGGGCATTGTGTCTATGCCTTTTTCCAGTTCTTCCGGTGAATCCAGTACCGCGAAGCGGAAACGGTTTTTCTCACAATGAGAAAGAATCGCGTCCTGCGCGGCCGGGTCGGTAACACCCGGGGCAGCCACGAGAGCGATTTCGGGAATAGTATCGAAAAGGCACAAACCGGTTTTCTTTCCCGCCCCCTCATCCTTTCCTATGATGAGCTTCGCAATATCCTGGGGATTCTCGATTTTCCGCGGCGCCTCCGCCTCCTGTCCTTCCGCGTTTTCCGCAGCCTCCTCTTCAACGCCGGAAGGCGCGAGGTTGTTGATAAAACACTTTGTTCCTCCGTTCTGGAAAAACTGGTACACCCCGTGGGCGAGCCAGCCGCCCGTGTGCAGGCCGCCGAAAATCTTGGTGTACTGAGTCCAGTTCGTAACCAGAACAGCCTCGTCCACCGGACCTTTCTGCGCGACGCCCAGAAAGCCCACGATATTCGTTGATCCGGCCTCAATGGGCCGCGACCCGCCTTCGACTTCTTCCACATAGACGCCCGGCGTTTGATATGTCGGCATAGATATTCCTCCTTACTTCACCTGAGTTCTTAGATCCCGCTTCTCTACTCTGCGGAACGATTCTCCCTTCTGCGAATTGATGCCGGCCTCCGCCCGGTAATACAGGGCAAGGGACGGCTCATCTCCAGCGCCTCCGGCCCCGGCAGGACCGGAACCACGGATAAGCGGTTCGAGGAACACATCCGCGTTCCCGTTTCCGTGCCAGCCGTAGCCCTTGACGCTTACGGCCGGATTGTCCTTGAAAAAACGCGCGGCGCAGCCCATGGCCTCCAGCAGGGCCGCTTCCGAGCGGGCAACGCCGCGTACAGCAAAAGTTATGGCAAAGCGGGCCGGGGCCTCGTAACTCATTTCCCCGGCAATAACCCTTTGCCCGTTCTTGTCCTGCCCGGTCTGGCACAGATCGCAGACACACAGCCGCAGCCGGGTTTCCGCCGGCCCTTCGGCATTATCGCGCCTGTCCGTCCCGTATCCCTCTGTTTTCCCGCCGTTCCCGGCGCGGCTCAGGGTAAACAGGCCGGTGGCCTCCCCTTCGGCCGCCAGAGCTTCACAGACGGCCTCATATACCGCCCGAAAAATTCCTGATTGACGCATAGGTTTTTTCATCCTTTCTCATATATATATCACAGCGAATTTTGAGGCTTTGCTTTTAAAAAACCGAAAAAAAATGAAAAATTTGAAAAATTTTGAATTCAGACCCGGCGTATACGAAAACCCTGCCGTTATATTCCGGCAACCTGCCTTTAGAGCCTGTTCAAAATCTCCTTATAATTCGGAATTTGGGCGCATTTGCGGCGTAAAACGCCGCAAACCGGGCTTTTCGCTCCAATCTTTTGGCAGACCAAAAGGATTTCCGCTTCAA
>JAISQU010000202.1 GCA_031274005.1 Spirochaetales bacterium | reverse complement strand
ATTGAAGCGGAAATCCTTTTGGCGTAGCCAAAAGATTGGAGCGAAAAGCCCGGTTTGCGGCGTTTTACGCCGCAAATGCGCCCAAATTCCGAATTATAAGGAGATTTTGAACAGGTTCTAAAAAAAACCCCCGAACCGGGGGCTTTTTTATGATGAGCTTTGTTTCTACTTGAGCGGATACACCGGTTTTGCGCTTGCCGCTCCCTCAGGCCATACGGTCTGGATAAGGGCCTTCTGAATCTGGAAGGTGACCGCTCCGCCGGCGATATTCTGGCCGGTCGCGTCGAATTTGACGGGCCCCCAGAAAGTGGTGCCGTCATAGGCGGCCAGAACTTCCCGCACCTTGTCGGTATCGGTGCTTCCGGCTTTCTCTATGGCCATCTGCAAAAGGTACCCGCCCTGACTCCCGGCGGCGCCCTGATAGGCAAGCCCGGGGCCGTACTTGTCCGTATACTTTTTCGTATATTCCTGAGCGGATACAAACAGGGGGTCGGTGTAGGTCATCTGGGGCATCCACCAGGCGACGCCGCAGATGTTTTCGGCGTCCGAACCCAGATTGTCCCTGAAATCCTGAAGTTCCGGCCCTGTGGTAAACCCAATGGCCTTCAGACTGACCCGCTGCTCATTAAGCTGGCGCACGGTCAAAACAGATTCCTCCAGATAGCCTGAACCCAAAAGGACTTCCGCGCCGGAGTTTTTAATTTTAAGGATTGTCGAAGACATATCCTTGACGCCCTTGGGATACACCTCATAATACACAACCTCGAAGCCCTTTGACTTCGCGTATTTATCCGCGCCTTCGGCTACGCTGACCGGAAAGTTGTCGTTCGGAGCGATGATGGCGAGTTTGGCAGGCCGGGGATTCTGAGCGGCAAGCATATCAATGAAGCTGTCGAAGATTTTTACTCCCGGAGGCAGGACCGCGAATACATTCTTAAATCCGCGGGTATAGATGTTCGCCGCGTTGGCGGTGGTGGCCATGGTAATAATGTTATACCTTTCCGCGATGGCCGTGGTGGCAAAGGTCGGGCCGGAGCCGTAGGGTCCCAGAAGGAACTGCACGTTATCCTGGGTAATGAGTTTTTCCGTAAGCTGCGCCGAGGTGTTGTTATCGGACTGGTCATCGTAGTAGATGATTTCTACCGGTTTTTTTGTTCCGCCGACATTGATCCCCCCCTTGGCGTTTACCTCGTCCTTCCACATTTCATAGCCGTTCTTCATCATGACCCCGAAGCGGGAAAGGCTGCCGGTCAGGGCCAGAGACGCTCCAATCTTGATGGTGTCCGGCGCCGCGGCGGATTGCGCGCTTTCGCCGCCCCCGCCCGCAAAAACCGCCCCGCCCGCAATCAGCAGAACCATCAGAAGAGCGCACATTTTTTTCATCATGTTCAATTTCCTCCTAAAAAAATTATATTCCCAAATACGCTTTTTGGATTTCCGGATTTTCCAAAAGACTTTTGGAATCCCCGGAGATCTCCACATGACCGTGGACAAATACATAACCTTTTTCCGCTATGCCAAGGGCAACCTGAACATCCTGGTCAACCAGCAGGATGGAAATCTTCTTTTTTGACTGTATGTCTTTCAAAACCGCGATAAGGGTATCCACCATAACGGGGGCGAGTCCCAGGGACAGTTCATCCAGCAGAAGAACCCTGGGCGCCGCCATAAGCCCGCGGCCCACCGCGCACATCTGGGCCTCGCCGCCGGAGAGGGTCCCCGCGAGCTGTTTGCGCCGTTCCTTAAGCCGCGGCAGAATGGCGTAGACCCACTCAAGGTCTTTTTTTACGGCTTTGCGGTCACGCCGCACGTAAGCGCCCATGACGAGGTTATCCTCAACCGGAAGGCCGGAGTACAACTGCCGCCCTTCGGGAACCATCATGATACCCATGGCCGCTCTTTTGGACTGGGAAACTTTTGTTATATCTTTTCCGCCGTAGACAATGCGGCCCGTATAGGGCGTCAGCGCGCCGGCGAGAGTCCGTATGAGGGTTGTTTTACCCACCCCGTTTGCCCCCACCAGGGCCGTGATGCCGCCCTCTTCTATTTCGAGGTTGACATCCCAGAGTATCTGGACATCGCCGTAGCCTCCGCTTAAACCTTCAACCCTGAGCATTTTTTTCCCTCATTTTGGCGTAGCGTTCCCCCAGATACGCGGAAATAACCCGCTCGTCGCTGGTAACAAACGCGGGATTCCCCTCGGCAATTTTCTCGCCGTGATGCAAAACCATAACCCTGTGGGACACCCCCATAATGGCCTTCATCACATGCTCAATAACAAGGATGGTTCTGCCTTCCGCGTTAAGCTGGATAATGAGATGCATGATCGATTCGACCTCGGCGGCGTTCAGGCCGGCCATAACCTCGTCAAGAAGAAGAACTTCCGGATCCATGGCCAGCGCCCGCGCAAGTTCAAGGCGCTTGCGCTCTGAGATATTGAGATTTTCCACCCGCAGATCTTCCTTGCCGGCAAGAGAAACCCGCGCCAGAATAGAACGCGTTTTCTCCCGAGCGAGGGCCGCGTCCCTGATGTTGTCCTTTCCGAACAGGGCGCCTATCGATACGTTTTCAAGCACGCTCATGCCGGGAAAAGGCTTTACGACCTGAAAGGTACGGGAAACGCCGCGCTCGGCAATCTGATAAGGCTTGAGCCCCGAAATTTTTTTGTCCTTAAGAAATATCTCGCCCCGCGTCAGGGAGAGGGTTCCGTTGATGAGCGAGAGAAATGTCGTTTTTCCCGCGCCGTTGGGTCCGATAATGCCCAATATCTCGCCCCTGCGCACCTCAAAATCAATATCCGTAACAGCTTTCAGGGCGCCGAAGTGTTTCGTCACCCCCGTACCCCGCAAAATGACGCCGCTCACCGGTTCTCCTTTTCCGCGCCGGCATTTTTTACCGCGAGGAATTTTTCAAAAAGAAATCCGGTTATGCCTTTCCAGCGTACCCTGAGGATGCCGTTGGGTATACACAAAACAGCGAAGATGATAATTGTACCGAGTATGCCAAGGTGCAGGGTCATGTACCGCGACCAGAAGTAGCGGGAAACGGTCTGCAAAAGAAAAGCCCCCACCACGGGGCCCAGAACGGTTCCCATGCCGCCCACGATGATCATGACGAACATATTTGTTACCCACAGAACATCGAATACCGTTTTTGACTCAATGTAACTGAACCAGTAGGCGTACACGGCGCCGGTAAGACCCGTAAAAAAAGCCGAAAGGCTCCAGGCGATAATCTTATATTTTGTCGTGTTGATGCCCATGACGTTGGCCGCTTCCTCATTGGCCCGTATGGCCTTGAAGGCGTAACCCAGGCGGTTTTTGTGCAGCCTCGAAACAAAGAGCACCGTTACAACCAGAAGCGCGAGCATAAAAAAATAGAAAAAAGCGTTGGCGAAATACGGAGTCCCCGGCAGGCGGGGAACGCTGATGCCCTGGGTTCCCCCGGTAAGATCAGACCAGATATCCACAATCTGCCGGACGGCCAGCATCGCGCCCGTGGTTCCCAGGGCAAAATACTGTCCCTTGAGCCGCAGAAGCAGCATGCCAAGCAGTACCGCCGCGATTACGGAAATGCCGCCCGCGCAGACAAAGGCGACGGCAAAGGGAAAATTCGCCTTGGTCATGAGTATTGCCACGGTGTACGCGCCCATGCCGAAAAAGACCATATTGCCGAAGGCTGTGTAGCCCGTATAGCCCGCTATGATGTTCAGCGCCGAAGCCAGAATCGCGTACATGAAAATTTCCGTAAACTGGCGCACCCAGAAACCCGAAACCAGAAAGGGCAGGCTTATGGTAATAACGGCGAGCAGCGCCAGAACGCACAGGGTAAGGGATTTTCGCTTCATCAGTAGAACCTTTTTCCCAAAAGACCCTGGGGCCGGAAAACCAGCACGGCTACAAAGAAAACAAAACCTATAAGTTCCTGCGCCGCGGAAGGCAGAAACACCGTACCCAGAGTTTCCGCGAGGCTTAAGGTCATGCCCCCCACAAGAGCGCCTACGGTACTGCCCAGACCGCCCAGAACAGAGATGACAAAAGCCTTGTTAATTATATCGCCCCCGAAAAAGGGATTCATGCTCGTAATGGGCAGCATTAAAGCGCCCGCCGCGCCCGCAAGAGCCGCGCTGACGGCAAAGGTAATGGCGTAAATATTGTTTACATCGACGCCCACCGTCCGGGCGCCCTCATAGTTCAGGGCCGTGGCGTTAATGGCAATACCCGTGCGGGTCTTTCGCATAAAAAGGTAAAAAAGAATTGTCAGAAGAATAGCGGCGGCAAAAATGCCGAAGCGCACAAGGGGAATGGTTATGACGCCGCTTTCAACAAGCTGCGCCGACGAATACGAGAGTTTAACGCTGCGGTAATCGGCCCTCCAGACAAGAAGGCAGAGATTGGCGATAAGAATTTGCAGGCCGAAGGTAAAGGTAAGGGTAATAAAAGAAGGCCCGCGGACAACCTTGTTGATAAGAAAACGCTGAATACAGTAGGCCAGCGCAAAGAGGATAATCATAACAAGGGGTATTGACGCAAAGGGGTCAAGACCATAGGCCGCGAAGAGGGTAAAAGATATATACGCCCCTATCATAATGAATGAACCGTGGGCCAGATTAACAATACCCATGACCCCCCACACGAGAGAAAAACCTATTCCTATCATCGCGTATACAGCCCCGAAAAAAATGCCATTAATAGCTGCCTGAATAATCATGCAGTATTCTATCAAGCGCCGAGAATTTATGCAATATTTTTTACAAATAATTTTAAAATTTCGGATAAAACCTACGTTTCTGTATGATAATTACACAAATAATACATTTATGTAGTTTTCAGGAAGGCAGATTCCAGTTGAAAAATCGCCAGTAGGGTTCGGCGGCCCTTTTTTTGAAATCCGCTATGGCCTCTTCATTCCATTCATAGATTCCCCGGCCCGTTTTCATTCCCAGATTTCCGGCCTTTACTTTACTTACTACCATATCCGGCGAACCCGTTCCCGCGGCAAGGTGCGGATACAAATAATTCTGCAGCTTCTCCAGCATATCCATGCCGTAGGCGTCGTGGTGCTCGAAAATGCCTATGGAAGTATAGCGCGGCATAAAGCTGTTCATAAGGGCCTTGTCAATATCTTCAGGATCGGCCATTCCGTTATCGACCATGTACATGGCTTCCCGCAGAAGAGCGTGCTGCAAGCGGTTTGCGATAAAACCCGGAGCGCTTTTTTTCATAATGCAGACTTTACGTCCGCAGGATTCAAAGAAATTATAGCTCAGATCCACCGCCTTCTGCTCCGTTTCACTGCTTCTCACGATTTCCAGAAACGGCACAATGTGCGGCGGATTAAAAGGATGGGCAACAAGAACCTTTTCGGGCCATTTTTTTACGCCTTTTTTCAAATCATCGGGAGATAAGGCCGAGGTAGCCGAAGCAAGAACCTGTATTTTTTCGCAGGCCGCTTCGATTTTTTCGTACACCCTGTATTTTTCCGTAATATCCTCGGGAACCGATTCAATAACAATATCGGCGTCCGCGAGGCCGGCGTAATCGGTGGTGTAGGACACAAGACTCCTGCAAAGCTCCCGCTGGCGGGCGGTTACAAGGTTTCTCTTTTCAAGAGTATCATACAGCCCGTCGTATATAGCCATAAACACGGACTGCGCCCTGCGTCCCAGCACCGTGGTTTTATACCCGTTACCGGTAAAAAGCGCCGCGAAGTTTGCGCCTATCGCCCCCATGCCGACAATGCCGATTTTCAGTTCCAAAGGTTTCATGCGCGTTTCCTCCGAAAAAATTTATCCATAGAGTTGAGAGGAACCCCACCGGGTTTCCGGACAAGTCTTATGATTGGCGGCCCCTGAAAGGGGCTGATGAACCATGCCTTTTTTAATCATCAAGCAAGGATTATAGAGTTTTACCGTCACAATGTGAAGGTTATAATCGGGCATTACATCTGGGTGCAACTTCTTTTTCCGTGCGCCTTTTTTGCTCGGCCCATAGCATTTGTATACGCCGGGCCCAAATTCC
>JAISQU010000200.1 GCA_031274005.1 Spirochaetales bacterium | reverse complement strand
ATTGAAGCGGAAATCCTTTTGGCGTAGCCAAAAGATTGGAGCGAAAAGCCCGGTTTGCGGCGTTTTACGCCGCAAATGCGCCCGAATTCCGAATTATAAGGAGATTTTGAACAGGCTCTCAACCCTATGAGAGCCGTGTCCGCAAAAAGCCCATAATCTCCGCAGCGCCGGGCGGACAGCCGGGGACGCTTGCGGAAAAACCTTTTGTGCAGCGGCCTATACCTATCTCTCCCGTTTTTCCCTGAAAGCCCTGCCCTATGCAAATGGGGCTTTTCAGCCTGGCCGTCTCGTTCCTGCTCATGCGCGACAGGGCGCGGATGAGCGCGGCATAGCAGGCGCTGCATGATTTGTCTTCCTGTACCAGGCTCCCCAACTGCCGCGCCTTGCCGGACGGCCTGGGCATAAGGGGCGCGTCTTTACTCGAATTGAGCTCCCTCACGCGGGCCTTTTTTATGTCGGAAGAGCCGACCCCAAGGGCGGCGGCCATAGGTATATACGGAACTTCCGCCAGGCTGTAGCCCATCTGATCGGCGACCCAGGCGTCGCACAGAACAGGGTCCCGCGCGGCAAACATACGGCCCGCGGGGATGGGGTTCCCTCCCTCCTCAAAATCCAGATCACCGCAGATGCCGTCAACAACGATGAAGTCATTACGGGCGGCGCTGTTCAGGTGTGCGATGGGTTTATGCAGACCCAGAGAATGAAAGCGCTGCTTTTCCCTGTCGGACATGATACCCTTGTTGTTTTTCAGGGCGCAGGTTATCGCGGTCTGGCAGTGACCTTTCATCACAGGCAGGTTAATCATAAAGTCAACAGCCAGGGCGCTGTCGCAGATTTCTATCTTCATGCCCTTGCAGTCGCGGGATGTATAGGTGTCGCGCTGGGTATCAATAAGCTCGACGCCCGCCTGTTTCGCCAAGGCCGTATAGCCGCAGCGGGGAAAAGCCTGACGGGTGGAATCCCCCACCCAGGAGCCCTCCAGAATAACCAGATTCCGAAAACCCTTTTCATGCAGATAGCGTATCAGCCCCGCGGCGATTTCAGGATGCGTCGTCGCGCCCCCGTCCGCAGGCCGCGCCACAACAAGATTGGGTTTCAGGCCGACCCGCTTTGATGTATCGCCGATAAGGTTTTCAAGTTCCGCGGCCTGAGCGAGCCTGTAGGCCATCTCCTCCGGCGTATTTCCGTAGATTACGATTATTTCATCTTTTTCCATAAAAGAACCTTTGTGTGTTTCGTGTCCTTACAAAGAAATTTCAAGTATATTTTTCTTCAGGGCCGGCAGGGTTTCCGCGGCCGCCGAAAGGGCTTCTTTTCCCGCGATAACAGCCGAATACGCGTCACAAAAGGCCGCGTCCAGCCTGCGGGCTGCGGCTACAAGATCTTCGGGCCGGGTCTCCAGTATGTAGTCCTGATGCCGACGGCGCAGCTCGTCGGACAGGCTGTAGAGGCTGCGGCGAAAGCCGACAATACTTTTTCCGCCCGGCGACAGCGGTTTCATCTCTCGCGCCGCCGTGCCGATAACCGCGTTTTTCGCTGATTCCGCGTCTATGCCGCCTTCGGCAATATCCCGCACGGCCCCGCGGAAAGCCTCAAAAGTGGACGCGATATTCGGGTCCCGGTACGAAGAGAAAGAAAAAACCTGATCCCGACCCAGGGCCGAGCAGGAAGCGCCGTAGGCCCCTCCCTTCATGCGTATTTTCTCCCAAAGATAGCCCGTTGAAAGAAGGTGGGCCAAAACCGCTTCGTGGGCATGTTCGGGCTGCCCCAAACGGGAAGCGCGCACGGCGCTGGACACAAAACCAACGCTCGCGGGAACAGCTATGCCTTCCATGCGTTCGGCGGCGTCGGACCGGTCCGCGGGAGCCGGCAGGGCCGGGTATCCCTCAGGCAGAGCCGCCGCGAAGTTTTCGAGAGCCTTCCCCACCGCGTTCCAGGACTTTTCCTCACAGGTAAAATTCACGATAAACCTGCCGCGGGTTATATACTTGTGCCTGATGGCGGCAAAGTTTTCCCGCATTTCACAGGGCGCCTTCTTCGCGGGCAACCCGGCCGCGAAGCGGTATTGGCTTATCCCCTTCCACAGTTCCTCTACCCTTCCGGCGGCGGAAAGGCGGCTCTCCGCACGGGATGAAGAGTATGCGCTGCCGTTGGGGATTATCGAAGCCTTAAAGTCGTTTCTGTATTCAAGAAAAATATCCCGAAGCCGCGCGGCGTCCTCAAAATCCGGCTCCAGAAGAATTGTCCGCAGAAGATCAAGGGCCTCATGAAAGCCGGTTTCAAGACTCTTCAGGCGCAGAAAAAGAAAACTGCGAACCCTCTCAGGCGCGCCCGCCGCCGCGCCCGCTTCAACATAGGTCTGAAAACCGCCTGTTTTCAGGGCCAGTTCCAGAGCTATCCGGTCATAGGTTTCGCCTCCCGCCCCGACTCCCGTAAGAGCCGAAGCGAAAAGAGGCAAAAACATTTCGGGCCGGCCCGAGTCCCCCACATCAAAAGCAAATTCTGTGTAGACAATGCCGTTTGTATACAAATCGTGCGCGTAAGTTTCCGCTATTCCGGAAAGAGGCAGTTTTTGCGTGGGAATGTTTTCGATCCGCCGGGGAATTGATTCAAGGCGCAGAGACGGAATCAAGCTGAAAGCCTCGGGGGAATCCGGCGTTTCCTGAAAAGCCCTGAAGTTTTCAAGCTCGCCGCGCAGGCGGCAAAGCCCCTGTTCTCCAAGACGGGCGGCTTCTCCGGCCAGCCTTTGGCGTATATCCTCATCCTGCCGCGCGGCAAGCTGCGCGTCAGGCTTTACAATAAGAGTCGTTCTGTGCTGATTCGTCAGAAGTCCGGTCTCTATAAGTTTTTCAAAATAGCGGGAGTCCCGGCCAAGAATCTCCTTCAGCTCATCAATGCGGCTGCGGAATTCCATGGTCAGTTCCGGATGCTTTCCGTGCAGCCAGCCGCGCAGGGCCCGGCGCATCAGGCTTATACCAAAAACCGAGCCCGCCTTTATCTCGCGGCTGCGGAACTCAACATGGCGTACTGCGCCTTCCACCTGCTGCGGGTCTATGCCCCTGCTGCTTAAATCCCTCAGAACGGTAAATATGAGCTTTTCGATTTCTTTCTGCCGGGAAGGAGAGGCGCCCCGGAGGCCCACGGAAAAACTCATCTCCTGCGTTTCGGTCTCTATGCCCGTAGCGGAAGACAAATCCTCGCCCAGATGCGAATCAACAAGAGCTTTTTGCAGAGGCGAACCGGAGTTCCCCAGCAGAATCTCCGTCAGAACTTCGAATGAAAGGACTGTCAGCGGATCGGTTACAGAGGGCAAAAGCCAGTTGAGCGTAACGGAACTTGACCCATCCTCTGTTTCTCCCCCGCCCGCGGGATACGAACGTTCCAGAAGACGCGGCGCTCCCCAGCGCTGTACAGAGGCGATCCGCGCGTCGACATCCCGCCTGTCAAAGCGCGACAGAAAATTTTCTTCAAGAAAGGCGAGGTGTTTTTCCGTAGGGATGTTCCCGTACAGGAAAATCCTGCAATTGGACGGATGATACCAGGCTTCGTGGAAAGCCCTGAACTGCTCATACGAAAGGTCAAGAATCGCGGAAGGCTCGCCCCCTGAATCAAAGGCGTAGGGCGTATCGGGGAAGAGGGACCTGTAGGCCCATTCGGCGGCAATGGAATCGTGGGTGGAATAATTACCCTTCATCTCGTTGTAAACAATACCCACGGCCTCAAGAGCGCCGGAACCGGTAATCTCCCGCCGCTGGCCTTCCTGCATAAACGCCTCGCGGCGCAGAAGAGGAAAAAACACGGCGTCCGCATAGACCATGAAGAGGTTGTAAAAATCCTCCTCCACCTGGCTTGAGGCGGGGTATACGGTTTTATCGGGAAAAGTGAAGGCGTTCATGTAGGTGTTCATGCTTCCCTTTAAAAGCAAAAGAAAAGGGTCCTTTACCGGAAAGCGCCGCGAACCACAGAGAACGGAGTGTTCCAGAATATGCGCGACCCCCGTATTATCCCGCGGCGGGGTTTTGAACGTAAAAGAGAAAAGATTGTCGGAATCTTCATTCAGGACATGGTAGATTTCACAGCCCGTCTTTGTGTGGCGAAGAAAAATTCCCCTGCCGTGAAACTCCTCAAGCTCGCTGACCGATACAGTTTCAAAGCCCGGAACGCCTGTGCAAACGCTCCCGCTCATACCATTCCGCGCAGAATATGCCGGATGAATTGCAGGGAGTTCCTTGACGCCTTGGGAAGAAAAGACTGAAAATCAATGTGGGCATAGGTATCGGCCCTGTCGGAAATGATCCTGACAAGAAGGAAAGGGATTTTGTTGACCGTCGCCACAAGCCCTATGGCCGCGCCCTCCATCTCAACAGCGTCCCCCGCAAGATCATCATAGAGATACTGGAGTGACTTCAGCGACCGGTTTGTAATAAACTGATCGCCTGTCAGAATGCGGCCCTTAACAACTTTACCGGCTTCCGGAACATATTGCATGGCCAGGTCCACAAGGGCTCTGTCGCAGGGCAGAATCCTGTAGGGCGAATAGGGGATCTCCCCCCGTTTGAAACCAAGGGAAATGGCGTTCATATCATGCTGCATGCAGTCCTCCGCCACAAGCGTGTCCCCTATTTCGAGGTTGGCGCTCAGGCCCCCCGCAAGCCCCGTAAAAATAAACGCCTCGGGCTTGCAGGTATCAATAAGGCGCTGGGCAACCAAAGCCGCCATAACCTTTCCTACGCCGCATTTGGTAACGATAACATCTTTATCCTCGATTTTACCCATGTAAAAGGTAAAATCCGTCCATTTTTC
Organism: Spirochaetales bacterium; assembly: GCA_031274005.1. GTDB lineage: Bacteria > Spirochaetota > Spirochaetia > DTKZ01 > DTKZ01 > JAISAF01. The sequence continues at coordinate 17,930 of JAISQU010000200.1, read as the reverse complement.
TTCTTTTTTATTTTCCAAAACCGCGAGGAACTCGGCAATTTCGCCGTCCAACGCTCCAACAATGGCTATCATGGCATAAGTATATCACAGGTTTTCCGGTTTGACGAGAGGGAAAAACAAAATTTTTGGGCGCTTGCAACAAGGGCTCGCTTAAATATAGACTGGGTGTGATGAATATCGCCTTTGGTCATACTAACATGGACCTGGATTGTCTGGGGTCTCTCATCCTCATCAAAAAATTATATCCTGATTACCGGCTGGTCCGCAGCAAACTTATTCATCCCGCGGCTCAGAATCTTTACACCCTGTACAACGGGTATTTTGATTTTCTGAACCCCAAAGAACTTGAGCGGGAACATATAAAGAACATCATCATTGTTGATACGTGTATGGCCGACAGGGTTTCGGAATATTTTACGTACATACGCGGTTCCAGCCCCCGCATCCGGATCATTGATCATCATCCGCCTGAACACTGCGATATTCTGGGCGCGCAGATCGAGGGGGGCCGCATGGGGGCCAACACTTCCTACTTGGGCAAACTCGCCATGCAGAGGGGTCTCCGTCTTGCGCCCGAAGAGGCCACAATAGCCCTTACGGGTATCTACGCGGACACGGGGCGGCTTATCTACGAGAATGTGTGCAAGGGTGATTTTGAAGTGGCCGCCTGGCTTATCGATATGGGCGCGTCCCTGAAACTTGTCAGGGCTTTTCTGGAAACCATAAATGAAGATTCGCAGATTGAGGTTTTAAATCGGCTTCTGCGGGTACAGATGACCCGGAACATTCAGGGTCATGTTATTCTTGCGGCGCATCTTGAGCTGGAAGAAAATGTTCCCGGCCTTGCCGCGGTCGTGGAAAAAATCATGGAACTTGAGAATCCCGATGCTTACTTCGCCATGTTTTCCATCACGAAAACAAAAACTGTTCTTCTTATCGCGCGCAGCCGGAAACCCAAGATTGATCTTCACCACATTATGCAGGAATATGGCGGAGGCGGCCATCAGGCGGCCGCTTCGGCAAAGATAACGGGCAGGGAAGGCTCTGTCTTTTATGAAGAGTTTTTTACCCGGCTTGAACAAATTTTACGGCCGGCCACCCGCGCCGCCGATATTATGAGCCGAGGGGTTTCCGTCGTTCAAGAAACCATGAGCCTTCTGGAAGCCTCGCGCATAATGGAACAGGCGGATGTGAGCGGCGTTCCCGTTCTGAATGACAGGCAGGAGGTTACAGGCTTTATCAGCCTGCGCGATATTATGAAAGGCCGCAGGACGGGCAGCATGGAACTGACAGTCAGAGCGTATATGACTAGGCCTGTTATCAGCGCGGCAAGTACCGTGACTATGCGCGAGATTGAGCGGATTTTATTCAAACACCACGTGGGGCAGATTCCCATCGTTGAGAATCAAAAACTTCTGGGTATTGTAACGCGGCGGGATTATCTGGAATACAAAAAAAAGCAGGGGATATAGATCCCCTGCCGGACTTCTCATAAATGTGAGCGTAACAGGCTATGGGAGCCTGTCGTACTTCTAACGAATACGAGCCGAAGACGGCTCTGCGATTTTCGGGAAGACCCGAAAACGCATTACTCACGCAATTTTGCCCTGCAAAATTGCGCCGTCTTGAACCACGCAGGCCATTGCGGGCAATGGCCTGGCTTTAAGCGTAACAGGCTTATGGGCGCCTGTCGGACTTCTAACGAATACGAGCCGAAGACGGCTCTGCGATTTTCGGGAAGACCCGAAAACGCATTACTCACGCAATTTTGCTCCGCAAAATTGCGCCGTCTTGAACCACGCAGGCCATTGCAGCAATGGCCTGGCCCCAAGCGTAACAGGCTTATGGGTTAACCACATTGATAGGTTTTCCCGCGATAAACGCTTTCAGGCCGTCGACAGCGATATTCATAAGGCGCTGGCGGCTTTCTTTTGCCGCCCAGGAAATATGCGGGGTGATAAAACAGTTTTTCGCCTTGAGAAGGGGATTATCCGCCCTGATGGGCTCCGTGGAAACAACATCCAGGCCCGCCGCGTATACTTTGCCGGAGTTCAGCGCGTCCGCCAGATCCTGCTCGACAACCAGAGGTCCGCGTGAGTTGTTGAGGATAATAACACCGTCTTTCATTTTCGCTATGCTGTTTTTGTTGATCATCCCCTGGGTGGAGGGAAAGAGCGGGCAATGCAGGGCGATTACGTCGGACTTTTCATACAGCGCGTCAAGCGAAACGTAGGGAGCAATGGCCCTGCCCGCGTCGTTTTCCATCTCGTCATAGGCGATGACATTCATGCCCATGGCTTTGGCAATTTTGCCGGTCGTCTGGCCGATACGGCCGAAACCCACAATGCCCAGGGTCTTGTCCGCGAGTTCTATGAGGGGGTAATCCCAGAAGCAGAAGTCGGGGCACTCCTGCCATCTGCCTTCGTGTACGGCCCTGTCGTGATGGCCTATATGATGACAGATTTCCAGAAGCAGGGCGATGGCGAACTGGCCGACTATCGCGGTGCCGTAGGTGGGAATGTTGCATACGGGGATGCCTCTTTCCTTCGCGGCTATCACATCCACAACATTGTAGCCTGTGGCCAGAACGCCTATATATTTGACGCCGGGGCAGGCGGCCAAAGTTTCCTTTGAAACAGGCGTTTTGTTGGTGATGACAGCCCCGGCGTCCGCTATTCTTTCTATAATTGTTTGGGGTTCATTCAGAGGCGTCCTGTCATAGACTTTCACTTCACCCAGAGCCTCAAAGCCTTCCCAGCTCAGGTCGCCGGGATTCTCCGTATACCCATCCAGCACGACAATTTTCATTTTTGTTTTCTCCTGTTTTTTATTAATAATAGACTTAAGAGAAACCCTGCCGGGGGCTTCTCTTAAGTCTCACAATTTCGCGCTAAAAAACCGCGAAATTGCCATTGGTATTTTAGTACAACTTAAACAATTTCTATTTACTTTTCAAAAGAATATCACAATATCCTAATAAAAGTAAAGCGGCGTCGGATCCCTGTTGCCTTAAGGCGGGACCATTGCCGCAATGGCCCCGCGACGTTCAAGCCGTCTTCGGCTTACATTTATGAGAAGTCCGACAGGCTCCTGGAGGTTGAAATCCTTCGTCCTTATTCACGGGTTAAATTTAGTCAATAGACAGACTTGTTCGGAAACCCGGCCGGGTTCCTCTCAACTCTAATTACCACATCCTCAGGGGCAAGCGTGTTTCCGTAAAGCGGCGGCAGGGTTGCTTCATAGGCTTTATGGAAAAAATCCGCTTCCAGCCGGCGGCTTATCACATCGTTCAGCCATAGCGCTAATCCGCTGTTGCCTTTGCGCACCGCCGGGGCAGCGACGCCTTCCCCGGATTTCCTGTAGGGCAGGGCAAAGTCGGCCAGGGCTGCGGCTTCAGGATTTAATGAAAAACCGGGAAGAACGATATCCGCTTTGCCTGAATTGAGGGCTTCGGCCCAATCGTCTGCGTTCACCGGGATAAAAAGCACGGCGTTTTCATTGCCCAGTATTTCTTTGCCTAGCCTGCGGGCAAAATACACATCGTAGCCCTGCAAGACTCCCTGAGAATCCGAATAGACAAAGGGCGCTTCCACAAATATCCCGATGCGGACAATCTCGTTGTAATGGATTCTGTGTACCGCCTCAATGTCGTGATCGTTAAAGGGCGCGGCGGAGTCCCGGCTTCCCCCTGCAAAAACAGAAGATGTTGCCGCCATCAGGGCAAAAAGACAAAAAATTATTTTCGCCATAAAAATTCCTCCTTAGAGGTTTTCGGGGTCCCATGCATAGGGAACAGCCTTCCCGCCCGGAGGAACCAGCGGCGTTAGCGTAACTGATTTTTCATCCTGAAACTCAAAGGTATAAATTACCAGAGTTTCAAGGTCTTCCTTCAGGGCAAGCAGAATATTATCCTGAACAAGATAGCTGTAATCCCCCCGGTCAATTGGCCGCCCCTCGTGGATATGCCAAAAATGAAAAGTCCCGTCGCGCCGGAACTCCCAGCGGTCATGCATATTGTTCTTGTGGGGAGCGTTCCAGTTTTTACCGCTGAAGGCGTCGGTCCGGGTTTCTGGACTTTGTTCCTTTTTAATACGCCTATACACCGCCGGGCCGCTTTCGTTGTTCAGCTCGATGGTATCACCCTTGATCACAAATGCGCTTTTTACAGGAACGGCGGAACCGCCGGTCAGGGTAACAAGCGCGCTGCCCCGCACAAGGTAGGCCCCTTGCAGGTTCTGTCCGCCGTGAACAGTGAAGGTCCCGTCCGCGTTAAAAAGGCGGGTATTTTCTCCTTCCCGCCATTCCCCAATGAGGGGGTTTTCCGCCGGGGTATACCCGAAACTGACCGAATCCCCGTGCCCGGCGCGGGTTGTGGTACAGGAGGCGGCAAGCGTAATGAGCGCAAGGTTTATTATAAACATTTTTGGAAACCGGCGCCGGGGAATCATTTCTGGTGTCCTCATATTTCTCCTCCGTCATTCATAAGCGGTATAGACAGCATTGCCGCCTGCGGGCGTCGGCGTCAGGGTAAAAGGGCCGTCTCCGGAAAAAGCGTAGACGCTTACGGCATAGGGGCTTGAGGCGGTATTTGGCGCTACAGTAACCAGAAAATTCCCCTGTACCAAATAACTGTATGTACCCCGGCCTTCGTGGTGATGCTCGCTATGGTAATGGGTAAATTCAAAAGTTCCATCGTTTTTGAAATCCCAGACATTCCACATGTCCATGGCGCTGGGGCCGGATTTCAACTTTTTCCCCGCAAAATTGTCCGCAAAAGTACGGGATTCGGGGACACTGCCGTGAAGAGAATAAACAGTCCTTACCTGGCCGGAGCTAAGGGAAATGGAATCCGCATTCTTTGTGAGAGTATACTTTTCAACCGCGCCGGAAACCGCATCGGCACTGGCATAGTTGTAATTTCTCAGGAGGAAAAGAACATTGTCTTTCACAATATAACTGCCGCCGTCAATGGCAACGCCGGCTCCTCCTTCCGCCGTGTAAAACTTTTCATACGTGCCGTTGTCCTTAAATTCATAGCTATAATCACGCTCCGCAATTGTTATGTTATCATCATCTGTCCCGCTATCGCATCCCGCGAGAACCATTAAACCCAGGACAAGGCTTAATAAGCCCGCCGCAAAACCAAAACGCCTTTTCATGATCATAAAAAATTCTCCTTAAAAATTATATTTACCCCCCGCAAAGGGGCTTATTGCAATTTTATCCGTTCCCAGCCCTCCGAAATCCGCGCCTGTCCAAAGGGTAAAGCGCCTGATGAAGAACTCCGTGTAGGGGCGGATTCCGTATGTTTTAAATTCTTTATCCGTTCTTATGGCGATGGCCGCGTAAAACAATTCATGGTCATACGTCAGGGTCAGGACGGTAGCGGCGTAAGCCTTGTCGGGCTTAATGGCGAAGTTGGCGCTTATCCCGGCCTTAAAACCGGAGGAATGCTCATATCCCAAAGTGAAATACGAACCCAGCCTGAAATCGGGTTCGTACCCCAGGGGCAGCCCTGTCTCCGCGCTTAAGCCGCCAAAGTCAAACTGTTTGCCGTAGAGAACGCCGGGTTCCAGTGCCCCGTAGCCGAACGCCGGGTTTTCGGGGCTGAGGGTAAGGATGTCTTCGTTATCAAGGCGGAAGGTAAGGGCCGAAACACCGGGCCGGTTGAGGGTATAAGCTATGTTTTCCGCCGCGTCCAGTTGACGGGCCGCCGGGTTGTCAAAAGAAGCGGTGTAAAAAAAAGCTCCATACATATCCAGATCACCCAAAAGGCCGTTGTATTCAAGCCGCGTCGTAATATCCGCAACGTTTTTCTCCGTACTCTCCTCAAATCCCGCTTCTGTCCCCAGGTCTATACCTAAATGGTGTTTACGGGTCTGATAGCGGCGGGGGAATTTTAAATGATACTCACCTTTTTCAACAAGTTGTACCGCCAGCCCCGCGCCTCCGGGGGCGCAGCAATCCTGAGACAATGCGAAAAACGGCGGTAAAACGAGCAGTAAAAAAAAGACTAATCCTGTATTTGTAATATTACTAGTCATATATATTTACTCGGATAAAAGATAAAAAGTTGCATTTTATTTAAAAAAATCCGGGGCCTGTTCTTGCCCCGGAATTCCCCTGCACTGAAACCGCGCCGGGATGTCAGCCGGTCTCCGTTTTTCCAGTCAGCGTCCCCGCGTTCATAACGTATACCCGGTTCCCGTAAGAAATCGTATCCGGTTCATGGGTAACCAGCAGAATCGCGGTTCCGTTTTGGGCAATCCGGCCAAAAAGTTTCATTATTTCGGCGGTAGTATCCGCATCCAAATCACCGGTAGGCTCATCGGCGATAAGGATTGCCGGATCATTGATAAGCGCCCGCGCAATAGAGACCCGCCTCTGTTCACCCCCGGAAAGCTGTTTGGGATAAATCAGGGCCAAATGGGAAATACCCACCTGATCCAGCAGGGACAGGGCTTTTGCGGCGGCGTCCCCCTCCCTTTTGGATAAATAAAAGGGCAGTCTGACATTATCCAGCGCCGTAAGGTTGGGGAGCAGGCTCATCCCCTGGGGAATGTAACCGACTCTCGCGTTTCTCACAAAAGAAAGTTCTTCGTCCTTCAAGTCAAAAATATTTCTGCCTTCAAGGGTAACGCTTCCCCCTGTTGGTTTGAGTAAACCCGCGGTCATGCTTAAAAGCGTGGTTTTTCCGCTGCCTGACCGGCCGATAACGCTGACAAAATCCCGCGTGTCCAGAGACAGGCGGACATCCTTTACCGCAGAAAAAGGGGCGCCGTTTCTTTTGTATTCCTTGGTAAGCTCTTTAATTTCCAGCAGCATTATTCGCCCTCCCGCATGGTAAAGTAGGCTTCAGCCCCGCCTATTCTCATGGCTGAATAAACCGCCGCGAGAGGGCCGGCCGCGAAAGACAAAACCAGGCTGAACAGTATAAGTCCCAGAACGCCGCCAAAACCGGGCTGGATATAGGGCAGCCCCAGCCTGAGGCCGATATAGGTACTGAAGGGAAATACCACAAGACCCGCGGCGGCTATACCGGCAAGGCTCCCCGCAAGCCCGGCCAGGGCTGATTCGCTTAAAACAATAAGGGCGAGCTTCCTCCGGGTAGCTCCCAGAATCCTCAAAACGGCAAATTCTTTTTTCCGTTCATTGACGCTGCCTGAAAATACCGCTGTTAAAATAACGACGGCAACGACCCACAGTATAATCGAAAAACTGTTAATATAAACGACAAGACCCTGTAAGGCCCCTGTGATACCGGCCAAAATACCCTGGGAGACAAGAACATCCACATTCTGATTATTCCGCTTTATGCTGCGGGCAATAGATTCCGCGTCGGCCTTACTGTCTACCCGGGCCAGAATAGCGGAAATCGATCCCTTTGGTTCCCTGTCCGCAATAAAGGCGTACCCTTCTTTATGGGCGGCGTCTATTAACAAATCCATGGTATTGCGGGTCATAAAAATTGAAGTGTCAAATCCGGCCGCGGTTCTCGATAGCTGAGCGGCCACAGGATAGTTCCGGTTAAAAAGTTTAATGCTGCCGTCGGAGTTTATCTCTATTCTGCTGCCCACAACCAGTTGACCGTCGGCTATAGCGGCGCTCCGCACTTCGGCAATCCATGGCTGGATGACAAAATCAGTGGCCGGATCAAAGGCGATTAACTGCACCAGATCGTCGCAGCACTCGGTGGATAAAGATGTTAAAAAGCATTGGGCTGAAACCTGAGTGATTCCTTCTGTTTGAGCAATGCGCGTAACCAGCGATTCATCAAAATAAAAAAAATTGGGTTCTCCCCGCAGCAACACCGCTTCGGCCTTTGAAGCGTTTCCCGCGGGAACCACCATCATATCCGCCCCGAAGCGTTTTGTCATACTGGTCAGCCCGTTTTGAAGGCTCGAAACAAGGATAGAGCCGCCAAAGAGGGTAAAGGCCAGAATTGATACCACAATGATAAGACAGGCGCTTCGGAAAGGTTTACGCCGTAAGTTTTCCCACGATAAGCGTCCCGTGCTTAACGAATAGCCGATTTTATTCATACTTTACCCCGGTATATATAATTTAGTTTATCCATAGATTTACTATAATATAAATGCAAAAAAATGTCAACTCCCGCCTTGCATGTTCCGATTTCTTATAATGCGGCCGCCCCGTCCTAGCAGCCTGTTGCGCTTCTCCACTTTTTTGGGCATTTTTCGACCCACTAGTACCTTGATTGGACTAAAGACACAGATATAAAAACCACTAAGTCGAAAAAGTCGAAAAAGTAAGGAAAAAGAAAGTCAGAACTTGTTGCTCTAATTTTTTGTAATGTAACAAGTTACTATATTTTTCCGCAATCTGCTCTTTTACTTTTTCGACTTCTGCGACTTTGCGGTGAAAATTCTTTTCTTATGATTTAGACTAATCACGGTACTAGGCCGATGGTTTTTTAGCCCAAAGTGCACCGGTGACTCTTACCGTACATTTCCGGGCCAACTTGCGGCCCGCCCTATGGCGGGCCGCAAGTTGGCTACTTGGATTCTCCCCGGAAATCTGTTATACTTTAAAATACTTTAGGAGTACTATGAAATTCACTGAATTGAACCTCGACGAGCGTCTTTTGAAGGCCGCGGAAGAAGCAGGATTTATCGAGTGTTTTCCCGTGCAGGAAGAAACCTTCAAACGCACGTTGACCGGCCTGGATGTTACCGTCCAATCCCAGACGGGTTCCGGCAAGACCGCGGCGTTTCTTATTACCATCTTTCACCAGCTCACAACAGGCGAAAAATACAAAGGCAAAAAGGCCCTCGTTATTGTACCCACCCGCGAACTGGCGACTCAGATTGAAGAAGACGCCCGCAAGCTGGGAAAATATTTGCCTTTCAAAATCGGCAGTTTTTTCGGCGGCATAGGCTACGGCGTGCAGGAGGCCCTGCTGAGGGAGGGCGTGGATCTTATGATAGGCACGCCCGGGCGGCTTATCGATTTTTCCCACCAGAAAAAAATTAACCTGCTGGATGTGGGCATTCTCGTCATAGACGAGGCCGACAGGCTTTTCGATATGGGCTTTCTGCCCGATTTGCGCAAACTCCTGCGTAAAATGCCTCCGGCGCAGGAGAGGCTCACCATGCTGCTTTCGGCCACGCTGGGGCTTCGGGTCTCAAGCCTTGCCTGGGAGTATATGAACGGCGCAGAGGAAATCGAGATTGACCCTGAACAGGTAACGGTAGAAACCATTACCCAACAGCTCTACCATGTTTCCTCCGCGGAAAAAATGCGCCTCTTTCTGGGTATCCTGAAAAAAGTGAATCCGTCAAACGCCATAATTTTTACCAACACCAAACACGCGGCCGAGGAAATATCCAAACGGATGGAACTTAACGGATACAGGAGCCAGTTCATCATAGGCGACCTGCCGCAAAAAAAGCGCCTGCGCATTATCGACGACATGAAAGAAGGACGCCTGAGCTTTCTGGTTGCCACCGATGTCGCGGCGCGGGGGCTTCATGTGGACGATCTGGACCTTGTGGTCAACTATGACGTACCCGAAGACGCCGAAAACTATGTTCACCGCATCGGCCGTACGGCCAGGGTAGGGAAAAGCGGCCTCGCGGTGACTCTTGCCTGCGAGAAATACGTTTTCGGCCTTGAGGCAATAGAAAAATACATAGGACAGAAAATTCCGGTTCTCTCTTTTACGGAAGAAGACTTTTCGGAAGACAAAAGCGCGGGCATGAGGATCTATACCGAACGCTATGGCCGCGGCAGGGACGAGCGTGAGGGCGGCAGGAGAACTGAGCGCAGAGGCCGCGGCGCGCGCGATGAGCCCAGGCGCGAAGGCGGCAGGCGAAGGCCCTACGCCGCAGGCGAAGATTTTCGCGGGCGGCAGCAGGCGGCGGAAGGTGCGCCTGTCGGAAACGCGGAAGACTCCCCCCGCCGCGAAGAGTTCCGCCCAAACCGGGGACGCGGCCCCCGCCGCGCGGACGAAACACAGCGCACAGCCCCGGCGGACGGGCAGCAGGCGAAGCGCGTAAGCGGCCCCGGCAAAAAAATGAACAAAGAAGAAAGGCTTGCCTTTTACCGCGAAAAATACGGCGAAAACTTTGAAGGCGCTTCCGCCGGGACGCGGCCGGCAAGCGGCGAACGAAAACACAGCCGGCGCGAGCGCGGCGGAAAACATGGCAGGCAGGACACTCCCCGGCGCGACAGGCAAAAACCCGGCGCTCCGGGGCAGCCGGCCTTCGGCGGACCCGCCGCGCAGCAGAGCCGCCCTGACCACAAACCGCAGCCCCCGGCGGCGGAGGCGCAGGGGCAAAACGCGGACGCGCAGAAACCCGGACTCCTTGGTAAAATACTCGGCTTTTTTAAGGGAAAAAAAGAATAGCGCCTTGAGCGGGTTCCAAAATTGCAAAAAGCCCGGTTTTTTGCCAAGCAAAAAAGGCGCACGGAAAAAAATGTTGCACCCATGCCCTGTAAGCGCCTTGTCTGAACCCGTTTTTTGTCATATACTTAAAGGCATGAAGCAGTCCAAAATCATGCGGGAGCGTATCCGGCGGGTAAAAATACTGTTTGCGGAACTTGGGTATGAGGTCGTTGACCCGGAAGAGAGGGACGGCGCGTTTACCGCCGGATTCCAGAATGAGACAGGGTTCCAGGCGGGTTTTTATATAGACGAAGAAAGCAGGTTCCTGGAACTCGCGTTTTCTTTTACGTTTTCCCACAGCCTGAGCGGCTTTTTGCGCTCAAAGATGGAAGATGTCCTTCGTCTGTGCTACGAATACGGCTCGTATTTCAACTTGCAGAAGCTCAAAAAAGAAACGACTCTTACCATTTTTACGAAGATTTATTTTATCGGACTCAACTATTACGCGCTCAAAGAGACCCTGAGGGATTTTCAGGAAAATGTGGGGGCTTTGCGGGAGCTGGTTGAGATAAAAAGTGAAAACAAAAAAGGAGATGCCCATGGAGATTCGTAATCTCATGGAGGAAATCGTAGAACAGGCGGTTCTGGAGATAAGCAATGAAGAAAAGAAGCAGGGCGCTTCCCCTAGCCCTGAATCTCTGACCGATGTGGTGTGTTTCGTCCTGAATCGTATCCCGCAGCAGTACATCAGCTCAAGCCGCGGCGTCGCGCACGCGGAGAAAGCCCTGAACGAGAATCCTCAACTGAAAATTGATATTACGGCCCTGATTCATGAGGGCCTCAAGCGGGTGGAAAGTATCCGCAGGTCCTATTATTTCATGGGCGAGGAGGCCCCCCGGCTGAAGGGCCCGGTATTTGTTTTTCCCGTCATCAAGGGCCGGCTTATCGACTGCGGGGATTTTTCCGCGGCGAAAAACGTGGAAGTTGTTCTGCGAACGGCGGAAGGAATTCCTGTAAAAATGCTTGATTCCCGCTGGCAGAACCCTTTCGTCCTTGATCCCAAAATTGAGGGGAATTATCTTTTTCTTCCCCAGCCGCAGCCAGCCTCCCAGCCGGGCGAGGAAAGGCTTTTCGACTTTGAGCTGTATGTCGAGGCCAAAGGCTTTGAACCTTTCAGCCATTTTTTTAAACTTGGCCTGGCGGCGAAGGCAAACTACGAAATGGCCCTGGGGGGCTCGCCCGACTACCGGCTGCAGGATTTGTATCTGCTGCGAAAATGAAATTCCCCGCGGAGTTTCCCTCTCAATAGCGCTCCGAGCTTATCTGCACATCCTGAATTCTGCCGGGAACCTCATCCTCGCAGAATTTTAGAATTTTCTGCATAACCGACTCCCCGAACCGCCGGGAGTTTGAGACCATGGCGCAGCCGATTTGGGTAAAGCTCAAAGAGTCCTGCAGGTCTACCTCCGCGGCGGAGACACGAAAGCGGACGCGCAGTTTGTCCCGCAGAGAATGAACAATACGCCGTTTTGTCTTTATGGAGTCAATATCGGGAAGTTCTATAATCATTTGTATCATCGAAACAATCATGATTTTTTGCTGACGCGGACATAGATGAAAAACGCGGAAAACAGCGCCGCGAGCACGCAGAAATGAGATATGCCGCGCCGGGCCTCCCCCGCCGCAAGGGTTTTGAGGCTGAAGTAGAAGTCCAGAGTTCCGCTGCGCAGGTAGAGATAGTCGGCGCCTCCGTAATACGTATTGTAATACACCGCGTCATACCGGGAATACAGGGCCGCCGCTTTTTGTTTGACAAGAAGCAGGTCCGGTTCGGTCCGGCTATATTCCCGAATTTCGCGGCCAATATCTTCGCTCCCGCTGGACAGTCTAAAGGCGGCTGAGAAATAGGTATCTATAACGTGTTTTTCCGCGCCGCCGGCGCCTGAGAGAGCGGGTCCCAAAAGAGATCCCGCCGCGATAAGTACCGATACCAGAAAAGCCGCCGCGCTTTTTCCCCGCGCAGGGGCGCGCCGCAGCCTGAACAGTTTAAGAAAACGCAGAAAACGCAGGCCCGCACTCATCCTGAGGACTCCCGGAAGAAGGCAAACGCCGCCGGCCGCAATGCCGAACATCGCGGGCCCTGAATACAGAACAAGCAGGGGAACCGCCGCCAGAAAGTCTATCCAGCCGCCTTCGCCGGCGAAATACCGCCGCGTTTTCCGGTTCAGAGAGGCTGTGTACAGGCCGACAAGAAATTGAGCGGTAAAAAAAAGATCGAATAAGAATCCCGCGCATACAAGAAGCCGGCGGACGGATACGGACAGGCCCGAGAGAGCAGCCAGATCTTCACACAGGACTTCCGCCAGAGCCAGAAAAACCAGCGCCGCGCCGAACAGATACCGCACATTCCTTTTCATAAAGGAATATTTTTATACGAAACAAGGATTTGCACAAGAGGGCAGCCTCGCATACTATGATATGGTGAATAAGGGGTTCATACTTTTTTTGCTTATTTTCCTTGCGGGCGCGGCCTTTCTGCCGGCTCAGACGCCGCTCGAAGAGGAAGCCCCGGAGAATATTTTTGACGCCCAAATAGGCGATACCGATGTTGATTTGTATCTGGAAGGCTACTGGGACGCTTCTGTGAAGGGGGGGCTGGGCTTTGCCTTTATTCCGGGGCAGGGCTGGAGTTACCCCTATGTGTTTCCGGAATTTCCCGACGGCTTCGAGTATGATCAGAAACCTGATTTGATTCTTTCCCTGTGGCTGAAGGAAAGATTTTTCTTTGAAACCACTATAAATGAGGATTATGAGCTGAATACCTACCTTCTGGGGTATCAGGGCAAGCCGGGCGAGTTTGTGCAGTCCGTTAAAGCGGGAAACAGGGGGGTGGAAATTTCGCCCTTTCCCTATATGGAGTTTCCGGGCTCATCGCGCCATTCGCCCGCCCTGTCGACGATGTTTCAGACAGAAAGAACCCAGCATGAGTTTTTGTTCAGGTATGACCCTTCGCTGCCGAGGAAGAAAACCTTCATAGGGAAAAACGAGGTGGAGGAGGCCCGTATTGATCCGGCCAATTATGTACGCGGCCGGTTTTTTGTCCTGCCCGATACGGAAGTCAGCCTGCCCGATCTTTCTCTCTATATAGAAGACGCAAAGGGAACTATTACCGGCGACAACGGCAGGCGTTACCGCAGGGCGACAAACTTCGACTATTCCTATTTGCCTGAGGACGGAAGCATTACCCTGACCAACGCTTCGGCGGGGCGGGTTTTAGTGTACTACACAAAAGGCGGCGCGGAGGTGGGCAATCCTTCACTGGGGCGCGGCGCTCTTCCCAACTATATAACCGGACCGCCTCTGGAAATTGACCCCGCGGGCGCTCCGCTTGATTTTGACTGGGGCCTGTCGTACATGGGTTCTCCCCTTACGGATTACCAGGTTACTATTGACGGCAGGGCCGCGCTCCTGCTCTATGACCCTGGCGCGTGGAACCCCTTTGAAATTACGGGCGCCTATTCCCTGAGCGGGACCGCCGCGTCCATGAATAATTCCACGAACCTGAGAATTGTCCACAGGGGCGCCGACAGCCTGTACACGACATCGCAGCCTTTGTCCCTCTCCATGTCGGAGTCCTACAGCATAGTCAGGGTTCTGCCTTCGGGAACCGCGCAGGGCCGGTCCATGCAGGCCCGCTTTCCTTTTGCCGCGGACGAACCGTATCTCTACGGGCCGGACAGGCTCAAAGACGGGGGCGGCGCGGATTTTGAACTCCTTATCCAGTCTTATATGCCCGTGCAGTCCCTTATCCTGACCAACGATGTTATACCCGGCTCTGTTACGATTTACCGCAACGGCAGGGAGGAAACATCGTTCTCCGTGGATTATGAGAGCGGGCGTATTTCGCTGCCCTTTGAGCCCGCGCCCTCCGACAGAATTGAAGTCTACTACAGAACTTATTCCGGCGAAGGGCAGGGCGGGGACATTCTTTTTGGATCGGGCAGCACGCTGTACCTGAGCGAAGCCCTTACCCTGAAAATCGCTACCGGCCTGCGGTGGAACGTCATGAAAGGCAAGTACAGCACGGAACCCGGAGACCATCCCGGTATTGTGGGAGCTTCCGCCCAGGTGAATTACCGCAGCGAAAACTTCAACATCACGGCGGACGGCGCCGTCATTTATACCAATCCCGATACCTCCGGCCTTCTGCGGCTTCTGGGTATGGAAAAGCATAACATGGAGCTGGAAACAAACAAGAACAATATGTTTCCTTCCTCGGCGCCTGACCCGATTCTGTTAACTTCATTTTTGGGGCTGCGGCTGGACAACTCCAACCGGGGGCGCCTTTTATTCAAGAATTACGAAACCAAAAACCTGGCGGGTTCGGTTACCCTGAACTCCTGGTCGGACGCGCCTAGCCGGCAGTGGGCCTACGAGGATGGTTCGCTCATCGGGCCCTATGTGGCTTCTGATCGCGGCGCGGGTTTTGACAATATTATGGTGATGGACTACGAGCTGGACGGCGCGCAGCAATGGGTAGGCGCGCAGATGAACCTGTCAACAGGCTGGGACGACGCGCTGGACCTTTCCAATATTTCGGCCGTCCGTTTTGCCTACAGGGTCGCAAAACCTGTAAGCGGGCCCTTCAACGGCGATGTTTCCCTGCATTTTCAGGCGGGCGCTCTTGATGAAGACCTTGACGGAGACGGTTACCTTGATGAGGAGGCGGGCGCCTCTTCCCGCGGCTACGCCTTTAACCACGGCGTTCTGACCCTGTATGTGGGCGCGGGGCAGGAAGGCTTTGGCAACGATATACGCGACAGCGAAGACGCGAACCGCAACCGCATTCTTGAACGGGAAAACCCGCCGCTTGTTTTTTCATCACAATTGATGGATACCGGCGGTTTGGGCTCTCCCGTGGTTTTTACGGGTGAAACCGGCTGGGAGGCCGGCGTTGTCAGGATTCCCCCGGATATGCGGAGCAGGATGACGCAGGTGCGGGCCATACGCTTTATCGTACGAAGAGAAGGCGGCGACACAAACCCGCGGGCCGGCAGAATCCTTATCGGCAAACTCGTGTTTGAAGGCTCTTCCCTTTCTCCACGGGTAACGGGCGCGGGCTCCCTGCGGCTTCGGGAAATCCCTGAAATTCTCGCGGACGGCTACGCCGCTCCCCCCCTGCAAAACGTGTACAGCGAACCCCTGAAAACTTTTCATAGTAACGATGAGGCCACAGATCAGCACATTCTGGAAGCGACGTGGAAGAATATCGCGCCCGCCGATTCCTGGGAAATCCGCGGTTTTACGACAGAAATCCCTCCCGAAAATTACCGCAGCCTCAATATGTTCATGCGTTTCGCGAAAATAGAAACTCCCGGTTCGGCGCGGGCCCGCCTAAGGCTTGCCTATACCGACTCCGCGGGCAAAGGCCTCATTTTGAGTTTTGAAGTCCCTTCGCCGGCCCTGCCCATAACAGCGGTGTCCGCGGCGTCCTGGCAAAAACTTACTATTGACATAGCGGACCGCAAGGCATGGCTGGGCGATACGGAGCTTACCGCCGCGGCGGGAAATACGCTGAGAATCGATTCGGATTCCGTCGAGTGGAACAGGTTCAGCCTCAAGTTTGAGAACTCAGGCGGCGCGCAGGAGGGAACTGTCTACCTTGACGAGGTGTATCTTTCCGACCCCCGCGATACCGTGGGCTTTGCCGGTTCCACGGACATAAGTTTGTATCTGCCCGGCGATGTGCTCAGCGTGGGCGGCGTTTCGATTCTGCGGAATGTCTCGCTGTCGGAAAAGATTTCAGGCCGCAATTCCGAGTTTAAAGGGCAGAAAGAAGCGGCAGCCGATACGGATTACAGCGTGGGCCATTTCAATTCGGCCAGCGCCGTTTCCGGGGAGGTCCTGGGAGTTGTGTATGCGGAGGGGGAGTTTGCCGTTAACGCCCTTGAGGACAGAAAAGAATACGAGGGCGGCCACAGCGTGCGCATTCCCGCGGAAGGCGGCGTGATTGTTTTCCGCGATCAATACAAGAGAAACTTCAATACCCTGCTTCCTGCCATGAGCCGCTCAAACAGCCTCGAAAGCTCTCCTCTGAACGGCCTGTCCCTGCGGGCCGGCGCCGAAACCTACCTTGCCTCCGGCGCTCTGACGCAGAACTGGAACTCGCAGGCGGACATTAACCCTGCAGGAAACGCCTCTGTCTCCACCCGCCTGTCACTGCGCAATATCGCGGAAGGCTACGTCCTTGACGAGGAGACCTCGTACAGCGATTCCTGGCTATCCTCATACGAACTGCTTCTTCCCTGGAACGAAGGCCGCGACGCCGAACGCCAGGGAACCCTGCGGCTGGACGGAAACTTTACCGGCGAAGTCATAGGACTCATCTTTAACCCCGAAGTATCTTTTATCAATTCGGGGGAACGCGACGGCAGGCAGCGCGGCATCAGCTCTGTTTCCGTTGAAGTGCCTCTGGTCTTTCGGGATTCTCCCAACGAACCGGGATGGCGGCTGTCGGTTTTGTATTCCCGCCGCGCGGACACAACAATCAGCGTCCCCGTGGAGGGGGACTTCTCCTCGGATACACGGAATCTGACGGATACGATGCGGCGGCAGCGTTTCTTTTACAACTCGATTCCGTACCTGGAAATCTTTGCCCATTCGGACCGTTCGACCTTTGCGGAGGATACCGAATATCTTATCCGCAGCGACTACACGCCCCAGGCGGGCCTGCGCTACTCGCGCGCTTACGGCTCTTCCATCAGGGATCTGTTTTTGCCTTCCCAGGCTGAAGCGCGCGCAAAAAAAACATACACGCGCGGCGGCGAGGTTCTTTCCGCCTCAAACGCGTATGACCTGTCTCTGACAAATTTTGCCATCAACCTTTTCGGGTCTTCGGGCTCGTACCCCTTTTTCTCCTGGTACAGCGTAGATGAGTTTCAGCTTCAGAATACCCTGTCCCTTATAACGCAGGAAGAAGAAAAAAACATGGACTGGACAGCGACTTTTCATCAAATTGTCAATTTCACGGACAGGGACGCAAACCGGATTCTTCTTGACCACACGATTACCCTTATGAATCAGGACGATGAATATTCCTATAAAGGCGCGGGCGCGCTAAAATATATCTGGCAAAGCGAAATGGCGCGGGATTTTGGAGTAGGCTATTTGCAAAAAAGCCGCGAGTCCGGTTCGTATTATCAGCATACGGAAAAACTAGAACTTATCTATACACGCAACGAAGGGCTTACCGCCTATCTTGTCGCCGGGCATGAGACAGCCCTGACCCTGCGCAAAGGCAGCTTTATAAAAGCGGAACTGAATCTGGGTTTTGGCATGGAGCGCGATTATTCGGGACTGCCTCCGGGTTACAAGATCTTGTTCGGCCTGGGCGCGGGCCTTTCCGCGCATTTTATTTTTTAGCTCCGCGGTTACGCTGACGAACACGGGCACACGTTTGCGGACTTAGAGCCTGTTCAAAATCTCCTTATAATTCGGAATTTGGGCGCATTTGCGGCGTAAAACGCCGCAAACCGGGCTTTTCGCTCCAATCTTTTGGCTACGCCAAAAGGATTTCCGCTTC
>JAISQU010000137.1 GCA_031274005.1 Spirochaetales bacterium | reverse complement strand
ATAATCCTCCGCGCCAATGGCTATGCCGATAAGCCGCTCGCTCGCCAGGGCAATCTCCTTCGCGTTCAGCACCCCGGCGGCGCTCTCAATGGCCGCCATCATCCGCGTAGAGCCGGCCTCGACGCCGGTTTTTTTCTCTATGCCCGAGATCATATTCGCGCACTCTTTTACATCCCCGGCGCATTCGGTTTTCGGCAGCCGGATAACCGCCTTTTGAGTCCGGACTATGGCCTCCAAATCATCCCTGCCGGTTTGCGTACGCGGGTCGTTTATACGCACCACCAGTTCCTTTCCGGGATAGGACAAACTGGTCAGGGCCTGAAATACCAGAAACCGGGCGCTGTCTTTCGCGTTCAGGGAAACCGAATCTTCCAGGTCAAACATAATACAGTCGGCATGGTAGATACCCGCGTCCCGGACCATACCGGCGTTATTGCCCGGAACATACAGCATGGTTCTTCTTAACTGTTTCATCTTATACCTTCCACTCGTAGGGCGTCTTTTCGTTGGCCCGGTAAACAGCGGTCTTGGTACGCGCCCGGATTGTGCAGTCAAGCGCGCCCTTATCCACTGCGGTTATGTGGACAGTTTTTACCCGCAGCGCCGAAAGAGTTTCCTCAATCGCCAGGCGGATTTCCCTGCCGAATTGTTTTTCCACAATACTCTGGACATCTATACTGACGCCCTGCGTCCACGGTTCTACCGTTATCATAATATCGCTGGATTCAAGAGTACCCGCGACGCCTGTTTTCAGAATGTCCATACATCATCCCCCCTATTATCCCGTCGAAATAATGCCGAGGAGTACTCCGCTGACCAGCATAATCATACTCATGCCCCATACCCAGAAAAAGGCTGTTTTTATGTGCTCGTTAATCTCCACCTCCGCAAGCCCGCAGCCCAGAAGCGTGGCGGGAACCATGGGACTGATAAAGCAGGCCAGATTCCGGCAGACAACCATCGTAATCGCCACCGCGACAGGAGGAACGCCGTAGGCTTCCGCAACCTTAACGACAACCGGCAACACTCCATAGTAATATGAGTCGGTATCAAAGGCAAGGGCGAGGGGCGCTGAAAAGATACCGATAATAATCGCCGTATAGGGTCCGAGAAAGGGAGGTATAACGCTGACCAGGGTTCCGCCCATGGCGTCCATCATTCCGCTTTGCCGGAGTATGCCCAAAAGCACGCCCGCCGCGAGCAGGGTAGAAGCCATCATCATCGCGCCTTTTGCGTGAGCGCCCACACGGGCAGACTGGAGCTTTCCGCCGGGGTAATTGACCAGCAGGGTTATGGCCGTGGCAATCATAAAAATATAAAACGCGGGAATCTTTACAAAACAGAGGGTCGCTACAGCGCCCAGCGTAAGCGCGATATTAAACCAGAACAGTTTGGGGCGCTGAAAGCTTTTATCCCCGGCGGATCTTTCGGGCGCGCCGCCGGCGGACAGAACCGGCGTATAATCAGGATCATAGCCTGCACCGTTGCTGATTTCCCTTCTGCCCACAAGATAGGACACGGCAAAGGCAAGGACAATGCCGATGCCCTGCATGGGGAGAATGGACTGCCACAACTCCCCGGCGTCCATGTCGATAACCGAGGCGGCCCGCAGGGTCGGCCCGCCCCAGGGAAGCAGATTCATAACCCCCATTGCGGACGTAGCGATAAGCATCAGCGAGGTATTACGCATTTTAAGCCGCTTAAAAACCGGATACATCGCGGGTATGGTAATAAGAAACGTGGAAGCGCCGGAGCCGTCCAGATGTCCGATCATCGCGATCAGGGTTGTCAGCATGCACACCAGAATAACGTTGTTACCCGCTTTTTTCGCGAGCCCGCCGATAATGCGGTCAAAAACGCCCGCGTCGTCCATCAGGCAGAAAAACGTAATGGAAAAAATAAAAAGGGCCGCTGTTTCGTAAGTGCCGCGCACCCCGAGTTTGATGAAGCGTCCTACCGTAAGAAAGGAAAAACTCTCCAGAACCTTGCCATTCATCAGCGCTGTCTCGGGCAGAAAACCCGTGTACCCGGCGATAAGCACGATCACCGTCGGCACAGCGATAAAGGCGATTGAAGGAACAGTAATTTTTTTCAGCAGAAGAAAAACAATAATCCCGACAATCAGAAACCCAAAAACTCCCAACATTTTATACTCCTTCACTTTTTATCATGTTCAACTCTAATAAATTTAATCAAATTTTCAAAAACGGCAAATCAATTTTTATCTCCTCCTCAACAAACGCAAGCGTCTTTTCGGCCAATACGCGAGCGTAATGAAAAACGCAATACTTTTAAATTCATAAGTTTTTAAAAAATAGTCAACGAATTCCGCAAATAACTTTATCATTGACATTTTACGCGAATAATCGAATTATTCTTTTGTTCCATGAAACTTATCGACATCGGCATTAATCTTATGCACCGCTCGTTTGACAAAGACAGGCATCTCATTGTGCAGGCCGCCGGGGAGGCCGGCGTGTCGCCGCTTATTATTACCGGTACAAACGAGCGCGGCAGCCTCGAGGCTTTAAGCTACGCGGCAAAATATCCGGGAAAGCTGTACGCCACCGCGGGGGTACACCCCCACGACGCGAAAACCTGCGGACCCGCCACCCCGCGCAAACTGAAAGACCTTGCCCGCCATGAGTGCGCGGTTGCCATAGGCGAATGCGGGCTGGATTACAACCGTGATTTTTCGCCGCGGGATACGCAGCGTGAATGGTTTATAAAACAGCTTGAGCTCGCGGCGGAACTCGCCATGCCGGTTTTTCTGCACGAACGGGACGCTTTTGAGGATTTCTTTGCCATCCTGAAAGAACGCCGGGCCGGTATAAAAAACGCCGTTGTTCACTGTTTTACCGGAAGCGAAAAGGAGCTGGACGCTTATCTGGGGCTTGGCTGCTTTATCGGCATTACCGGCTGGATCTGCGACGAGCGCCGGGGCAGGCATCTCGCGGGGCTTGTCAAGAGGATTCCGGCGGACAGGCTGATGATAGAAACGGACGCGCCCTTTCTTATGCCCCGCGATTTGGAAGATGGCGGCGGAAAGTCCGGCAGGAACGAACCGAAGTATCTTACGCATATCGCGGAGGCTCTTGCCCGCCATCTGGAAAAGGATGTAAAGGTTCTGGCGGAAGAAACCTATACCAACTCCCGCCTGTTTTTCGGGATTGAGTGAAAACCCCTGTGAATAAAACGCGCGATAAACTATACTTCAAAGAGTATAATAAGGCTCCAAGGAGAAAACCATGTCTGTCAATACAAAGGAATACCGGATCGATTCCCGCAAATCCGTGGAACTTGATTCCTGGCCCACCCGCTACGAGGGCAGGCTTGGCAAAGAAGAGGGGCTGGAAACGCTGGCGGAGCTTATTCTGCGGCTCCAGCGGCTTCAGGCGCTTTTGTACGCCGACGGGTCAAAGTCCCTTCTGGTTGTTTTGCAGGCCATGGACGCCGCGGGCAAGGACTCGACAATACGGAATGTTTTCGGCCCCATTAATCCCCAGGGCTGCAAGGTTGTTTCCTTCAAGGGGCCTAATTCAACGGAGCTTCTTCATGATTTTTTGTGGCGTGTTCATCAGAATGTGCCGCGCAGGGGTCACATAGGGGTTTTTAACCGGTCCCACTACGAGGATGTTCTTATTGCCCGCGTGAAGCAGCTTGTCCCGAAAGACCTGATAAAAAAACGCTACGAACATATCAACAATTTTGAGTCTCTTCTGCATGACGAGGGGACTCGGGTTGTAAAGTTTTTTCTGCATATTTCAAAAGATTACCAAAAGGAGCAGCTTCAGGAAAGGCTGGACACGCCGGAAAAACTCTGGAAGTTCAGCCCACAGGATATTCCCGAACGGATTCACTGGGACGAGTACCAAAAAGCCTTTGAGCTGGCGTTTGAGAAATGTTCGACATCCGAAGCGCCCTGGTACATTGTACCGGCCGAACGCAAGTGGTTCCGCAATCTTCTGGTGACAAAGGTTCTGGTTGAAACCCTTGAATCAATGAATTTAAGGTACCCCGAAGTAAAGTTTGATCCGAAGGAAGTAAGGATTCCCTGATAGCAGCCTGTTGCGCTTAAGGCGGGGTCATTGCATTTCTACATGTTCCCGTTCCTAACCTTCAGGTTTTGCCTTGGGCGGTTTGCGCCGTACGGTAAATTCCTTCTTGCTGTTTTTCTCCGCTTCCGCCGCTTCCGCAAGCGCCTCGTCGTAAAAAATACGCTGGCTCAGGATGATTTTTTTGGGATTATCGCTGACGCGCCGCTCGCAGCTTCCGTCGGGCTTCAGGATATGCGCCTGGGCGTTGTCCTGGAAGCAGGTCTTCAGAATGTGCAGGACGCGCTTTTTCAAATCTTTCTGTTCAATGGGGAACATCAGCTCTACGCGGCGGTCAAGATTTCGGGGCATCCAGTCGGCGGAAGAGAGAAACACTTCTTCCGCGCCGGCGTTGTAAAAGTAAAAGGCGCGCGAGTGTTCAAGCAACCTGCCGACTATACTTATAACCGTAATGTTTTCACTAACGCCTTTTACGCCGGGTACGAGCATGCAGATGCCGCGCACGATCAGCATGATTTTTACCTGCTTCTGCGAGGCGCGGTACAGGGCCGTGATTATCTCCGGGTCGGCGAGAGAGTTCATCTTCGCTATGATAAGGCCCGGCGTTTCCTTTGTGCCGCGCTCGGCCTCCCTTTCGATAAGACTGACAAGGCGGTTCTTCATGCCTGTGGGCGCCATCACCAGTTTTTTCAGATTGGGTATAACGGAGTAGCCTGTAATGGCGTTGAAGAACAGGGACACATCGTAGGCAATATCGTCCCTGCATGTGAAAAAGCCCAGGTCCGTATACAGCCGCGCTGTTTTGTCGTTGTAGTTTCCCGTGGAAAGATGCACATACCGGCGTACTATGTTTTTTTCTTTGCGGATAATGAGAATGGTCTTCGCATGCACTTTCAGGCGGGCAATGCCATACACGACAATGACGCCGGCGCGCTCAAGCCTTTCGGCCCACTCAATGTTGCGCTCCTCATCAAAGCGGGCTTTCAGTTCTACAAAGGCTGTTACCTGTTTGCCGCCCGCCGCCGCGCGTTCCAGGGCCTGAATAATGGGGGAATCTCCCGAGGTGCGGTACAGAGTAATTTTTATGGCAAGAACGCCGGGGTCGGCGGCCGCGTCACTCAGAAACCTGATAACAGGATAAAAGGAATCAAAGGGGTGGTGGAGCAGAATGTCTTTCTGCTTCAGGGATTCCCAGATAGGTTCGTCGGCGGGAATATCCCGGGGATTTGAAGGTTTCCAGCCCTCCTCGCGCAGATTGTCAAAACCGGTAAAGACAGACAGGTCCAGACTCCCCATATCCAGAGGGCCCCGGCTTTCAAAAACCTCCGCGGAGCTTATGTCAAAAAACGCGCTCAGCATATCGCGAAGGCGCGCGCTGGTTCCCGCGACAGACAGCCGCACCACGCTGCTGTTCTTGCGGCTTACAAGAATCTCTTCCATGGCATCCACAAAATCGTCGTCCCGGTCTTCGTCTACGCCTATGTCGCTGTCGCGGGTAACCTGAAACAGAATACTCTCTTTTATTTCAAATCCGGGAAAAAGATGGTGGGCATGCTCAAGAACGGCATACTCCAAAAGCGTAAAGCAGACCTTGCCGCCCTGGTCCGGCAAAAAAATAACACGCGGCAGAACGGAAGGGATGCGTACCGCGACAAGCAAAAGCGAATCTTCGGTATGCGTCTGCGCCGCCGGCAGCGCTTCAAGAAGAAACGCGGCGTGAAGTTTTAAGTTGCCCGCCAAAGGCGCCTCGCCGCCTTTTTCCACGCGGAAGGGGGTAAGAACGGGAAAAATCTCCCTGTTGAAAAAGTCCGCCAGAAAGGATTGCCGGGCGCTGTCGCAGTTTTTGGGAAGGACAAATACAAGGCCGTTATCCGCGAGCTGCGGCAGGACATCCACATGAAGGCAGCGATACTGGCTGGCTGTGAGTTTTCTGACTTCTTTCGAAGCGGCCTCGAGCTGTGAGGCGGGGCTCATTCCCGAAGGGTCTGTTACATAATTGCCCGACGCGAGCTGACGGCGCAAAGAGGCAACGCGGACCTGAAAAAACTCATCCAGATTTGAGCTTACAATGCAGAGAAACTTGAGGCGTTCAAGAAGCCTGACGCTTTTATCAAGCGCCTCGCCGAGTACCCGCCTGTTAAACCCAAGCCAGCTGAGTTCCCGGTTGAAAAAAGGCGTTTTCGCCTTTTCGCCGCGCGCGGAGCGGGAAACTCCCGCATGTGTTTTTTTTGCTCTCATACGTGAACCCTTCTTACTCTATACCAGCCGAACCCTGTATCCAAAAACTTCCTCGAACATCTGGCGCTTCAGCCGCAGCCCTTTGCGCTCCGCCAGGGGTTCGCCTTCGTAATCCGCGTGCAGAAGAATTTCGTCCGCTGTTTTTTCAAGCCGCAAAGACGGAATGTTTTGTGCGTGCCCCCTGTCCAGGCCATCGGCCAGACGCAGTATAGCCGCGACCTTCAGGACCCGTATACGCTCCTCACGCGGCAGCGAAGCAAAGCCCCCCGGGGACGCGTGAGGAGAAAGCCTGCGGTGAAAACGCACAATAAAGGAAATATTCTTGATGTCGTTTCGGGTAAAGCCGAAAATTTCCGAATTGGCGATGATATACTGCCCGTGTCTGTCGTGGTGAAAGCTGCCTATGTAGTTGCCAATGTCATGCAGAATCGCGGAGGCTTCCAGAAGAAACCGCGCCTGCGCGTCCAGGCCGAGTTTCGTTTTTAACTGATCAAAAAGCGAAAGGGCGATTTTCGCGACATGAAGCGCGTGCTCCTCGTCAAAATGGAACTTTCTCCCCAAACTGATGGCCGCCGTCATCACCTGAGAAAAAAAATGTTTCCCCACAACGGTATCCAGCGCGAAACTCAAAAGAACCCCTTCCCGCAGGCCCGCATCGGGAACAAGCAGCCGGCCGGCCGATGTCTGTTCAAGAAAATGTTTGCATATAATGAGCGAAGGAATAAGCCCTTCCGCCTCGTAATAGGTTATCTGGAGCATACGCACACATTCGTCAACCGTGCATTTTTGAATCCTGCCTACAAACTCGAGAAAATCCTTTTTGTCGATGAGCGAATAGCGCGCCTTGACTTTTGTACCCGTTTTCTCCGCGGCAATCCGCGCCGATCTTCCCACGGCCACAAAATATTTGATGTGCGACAGGCCGGCCTCGCCCCTGCGTCCGGGGCGGAACTCAACGTCAAGAATATCCTGCGTGTTGCGTATGGATTCTTCGATTTGACTGTAATTCCCCAAATCGGGGTCCATATACCGCTCCATGCGGATTGTCCCGAGGCGCAGGGAATGAGCCGTAAGCACTTTACCGCGGTGCAGCAGCATGATGTCGGTCGAACCCGCTCCCACTTCGATAATGAGGCTGTTCGACCGCGCCATGTCCGCTTTCAGGTCGCGCACCGCGTGCTCCACGGCCAGATATGTCAGATGGTTTTCTTCTATTCCCTCCAGAACATGAATGCGCAGACCTGTGCGCAGAAAAACCTGATCAATAAAAGTATCGCGGTTCTTCGCTTCGCGCACGGCTGAGGTCGCGATAACCCGTACATCCTCCAAAGGAATATTCCACCCGGAAAGAAGTTCCGTAAAGCCGGTCAGAATGCGCACAGCAAGAAAACTTGTTTCGCGGCCTATATAGCCGGACATAAAAACATCACGCCCCAGGGCGACAGGTTTAACCGCCCTGTCAATCCGCTTCCAGTCGCCTTTTTTGTCTATCTCCGCGACAACGATTCGTATGGCGGAAGCGCCAATATCGATAACCGCTACCAGTTTTGCCATATCATTACCACGGGGTTATTTTTTAATGCGCGCGGCCTTGGCCGTGATTTGATTCGCGATTTCTTCGGGAGTAAATTGTGTCGTGTCAATGACAATATCCACAAAATCATATTTTTCGTTGTCGATATTATAGAGCTTGAGGTATCTCGTGTGGTCGCGGTTATCGCGTTCAAGGGTGTCCCTGTAAATATCCTCGTATACGCCGCCTTCCCGCTTGTGAATACGCTTTGCCCGAACATCCTGAGGCGCGTCAAGAAACACTTTCAGGTCGGCGTCTTTCAAAAGCCAGACGGCAAGCCGCGAACCCAGAACGCAGCCATCCCCGGCAAGCTCAACCTGTTTTTTGTCCAGAAAGAGATCCCAGGATGAGTCGGTCTCGGCAAGGCGGCACAGCTCGTTAAAGTCCATGCCCCTTTCCTCGGCGATTGTGTGAAAAGTATAATTAATCATTCGTAAACCAAGCTTTTCCGCGATCAACCTGCTTACGGTCGAATTCCCGCAGCCGCTTTTTCCCGATATTGCTATTTTAATTTTTTTCTTCCCGGAATCCTTCATAAAAATTTTCGGTATAAACTCCTTCAAAATTTATTAGAGTTGTTCGGAAACTTCAGTTTCTGAACAACTTTCTATTCAATGTTTCTGATCTGTTCCCGGATGTTTTCCAGGCCGTCCTTCATGGCGACCACACAGCGGCTTACTTCCGCCATGACGTTTTTTGAACCAATGGTGTTGATTTCCCTGTTCATCTCCTGGCAGATAAAGTCCAGCTTTTTGCCTACGCTCCCCTTTTCCGCCGCGGCGGCAAGAAAGGCTGCGCAGTGCGAATCAAGGCGTACAAGCTCTTCATGTATCGAATATTTTACCAGAAGCACCGCAACCTCCGCGGCGATTCGGGCTTCGTCAATTTTGTCGCCCAAAAGTTCTTCCATGCGGCCTCTCAGGGTCTCTGAAAAATGTTTTTCAATTTCAGGCGCGAAAGCCGCGGTTCTTCCGGCGTTTTCCCTGATCTCACCCAGAAGGCTCAGAATATCTTTTTCGGTGGCCGCTCCTTCGCGCAGCCGGCTTTCTTCAAAACCGGCAAAAGCCCGCGCCAGAAGGGGCTCCAGATCCGACCAATACTCTTCGGCCCCCCTGTTCTGTCCTGTCTTCAGAATGCCGTCCATGTGGAGAAGGTGGGACAGGCGGATTTCCTCGTTTGTTCCGGCAAGCTCCGCGAGTTTTCTCAGGGCCGCGAGATAGCCGCCCACAACAGCGGGATCGACGCAAACGCTTATGTCTTCTTCTATATTTTTTACCCTGAAGACAGCTTCCACCTTTCCCCGCAAAATTCTTTCGCCCAGGTATTCCCGTATGCGGGGTTCGAGGGGGCTTAGGGTAGCCGGAACACTGACATAAATATCAAGGTAGCGGTTGTTATAGGATTTTATTTCAAAGCTCGTGTTAAAAGTTTTGGCGGCCGCCTCAGCGTAGCCGTAACCCGTCATACTTTTCATGAAGCGGCCCCCCGTGAGATTCCGCCGCGAAGTTCATCAAAAAGTTTTTTACCCAACTGCCAGTTGTCCCCGGCGCCGAGGGTTATGAAAAGGTCTCCCGCCTTGAGCCGGCTTTTCAGATACGGCGCGGCGTCCATCACTTCTTCAAAATACACGGCGCGGGGATGCGCTTTCCGCGTTTTTTCAAACAGGTCTTTGCCGGAAATCCCGCCCCTGTTTGTCTCGCGCGCGGAGGCGTAGATTTTATGCAGGACAATCAGGTCCGCGCAGGCAAAAGACGCGGCAAACTCATCAAGCAGGGCGGCCGTGCGCGAATAGGTGTGGGACATAAAATCCGCGACAATGCGGCGGCCCGGATAAAAACTCCGCAGGCCCCTGAGTGTTGTTTTGAGCGCCGTGGGATGGTGGGCGTAATCGTCCATAAAAAGAATGCCGTCCGCCTCGCCCAGAATCTCACTGCGCCGTTTGGAACCACGGAACGCCGCGATTGCCTTTGCAAAAAGTTCCGCTCCGGCCGGTTTTTGCGGCAGGGTTTTGGCAAGATCTGTCTGAATGGTTTGGACAAGAGCGACCGCGGCGGCGGCGTTCAATACCGTATGTAAGCCGGGAATGCGTATTTCAAAGTCCGCGTCCATACCGGCAAGCCGGAAGGCCGTAAGGCCCGGCTCCTCGCGCACGCAGCCGACACAGTAGCCGCCGCCGGCTGTGCGGCCGTAGGGAATTGGGCGCAGGTCGGGACGTTCCCGGCATATCCCGCGGGCAACCTCGCAGGCGCCCCGGTCGTCGGCGCAGTAAATAAGGGCGCCTGCGTGTTCCATATTCCGGCAGTATTCAAGAAAGGCGCCGCGGATATCCTCATAATCCCTGAAGTAGTCCAGGTGGTCTTCTTCTACGCTTGTCAGAATAATCCACCGCGGCCGGAAGGCGAGAAAGTTTCTGCGGTATTCGCAGGTCTCGGCAATAAAAAACTCATCCCCGCCCGCCCAGGTCGAATAGCCGTCAAAACTGCTGACCGCGCTTCCCGCGAGAACGCTGCCGGCAAGGCCCAGTTCCCGCACCAGAGCGCCCGCCAGGGCCGTCGTGGTGGTTTTGCCGTGAACCCCCGCTATGCCCGCGAAAGGCATACGGCGGGAAAAAGCGCCCAAAGCCTCGGCATACGACATAAGCGGAAGCCCCAATTCCCCGGCCCGCAGAAGTTCCGGATGCTTATCAGGAGGGTAGGCCGCAGAGTACACAACCAGAACCGCGTCCGCGGGAACCTGCCGGCTGTCAAAACCCTCAAAGAACGGAATGCCCAGATTCCTCAAAACCCCGTCGGTATAAAACGTATCCGCGACATCGGAGCCCGTAATCTTTGCCCCCAGCCGGAAAAGCAGTTCCGCGAGAGCGGCCATGCCGGTTCCTTTTATGCCGACAAAATAAAACAGGTGGTTTTTTATTTCTTTGGGAAAGGCGTCCGCGTTCATTTATAGAAATATAGCGTTTTCCGGAAGATGTGTAAATGATCCGGCGGATTAAGAGCAGGGCAATGGCGCGCTTTCAATGTTTTTTTAACGAATTTTTAAAAAATTGGCGGACATGGAACACGCCGCATTTAAAATCCTCAGGCGGGACAGAAAAAGGCCCGGCTGTTTTCCGCCGGGCCGCGTTTAATCGCGCTGCTTAGTAGCGGTCGTTACGTTCGCCGCGATGGTATCCGCCGCCTCCGCCGCCGTAACTATCGTTTCCGCCGCGGGGACGGGACCTGGTGCGGTTCTGTTCCTGAGCCTCGTTGACACGCAGTTGGCGTCCGCGCAGTTCCATACCGTTGGTCGCCTCAATAGCCGCCTGGGCCGCTTCGGGAGTAGCCATCTCCACAAAGCCGAAACCGCGGGCGCGGCCGGTCATCTTGTCGGTAATGATATTTACTGATGCAACTTCGCCGTACTGGGCAAATATGCCCTGCAGTTCCGCTTCGTCGGTTGAATAACTCAGATTACCGACATACAATTTGTTCGCCATTTTTTGACGTTTCCTTTGGGTCTTCTCTCAAGACCCATGCAAAAATCTTCTGGAGTCTATCGACGACAGACCAATCGTGCCTCGCACCGCTTTTCAGGAACTCTTGTTGATTTAAGAATCATCATAGCCATAAGATAAGTCTGCAACCGCAGCGCCTCTTCCCCTTCACGCGAGTCAATTAACACCGATACCTGCTATGCAAGCCAGATACACAACCGTATCACAGGAAGTGAAATACGTCAAGACATACTTCCGCATTTTCGTTATACTTTTTCCGCGGAGGCGGTTCAGAATATGGAAACCTTAAAACTTGAAAACGCGGCTTTGGTTCTGGAGGGAGGGGGGCTGCGCGGTACTTTCTCCAGCGGAGTTCTGCGCCGCTTTGTTGATGATAAACTGTACTTCGCCTATGTCATCGGCGTGTCCATGGGCGCCTGCAACGCGGCAAATTACGTTTCGCTCCAGCCCGAGCGAAACAGAATCGTTAATACCCGTTATGTACGGGACAGCCGCTACATCAGCTACCGGCGGCTTTTTTCAGGCGGCGATCTTTTTGGCATGGATTTTATTTTCCACGAAATACCGGGCAGCCTTATTCCTTTTGATCTCTCGGCCTTTCTCGCCAATCCCATGCGCTGCGTTACGGTTACAAGCGACTGCGTAACAGGCGAGGCCCTCTACTATGAAAAAAGCGATCTGGGCGGCGATTACCTCGAAATTTTAAAAGCCTCAAGCAGCCTCCCCTTTATCGCGAAACCCGTGGAATACCGGGGCCGGCTGCTTATGGACGGCGGCCTGGCCGATTCGATCCCCGTACGCAAAGCCGCCGCCGACGGCTGGGAAAAAAGGGTTGTCATCCTGACGCGGCCCGTGGGATACCGCAAGAAACCGTCGAGTCTTCCGGAAATTCTCCTGCGCAGGTACCGCAAATTCCCCGGAGTGCTGAAAAACCTGAAAGAGCGCTACCTGCATTATAACGAAACAATGAACCGCATCGAGGAGCTTGAATCCCGCGGGGAAATTTTTGTCATCCGGCCTGAGGCGGATCTGCCCGCGGGCCGGGTGGAAAGAAATGTCGCAAAAATTTATCTGACCTATGACATCGGCTACGCCGCCGCGGACGCCTGTTTTGAAAAACTCCTCGCGTATCTCCGCTGAGCGTACCGCGGCGGGAAAAAGCGAACGGCCAGAAAAACGCACGCGCAAGCGTGTTAGTCGTTACACAGCCAAACGGCCCGGCGCAAAATAAAATAAAACCCGCTCTCAAACACCGCTACTGTATTAGACTCG
Organism: Spirochaetales bacterium; assembly: GCA_031274005.1. Lineage (GTDB taxonomy): Bacteria > Spirochaetota > Spirochaetia > DTKZ01 > DTKZ01 > JAISAF01. The sequence continues at coordinate 4,063 of JAISQU010000137.1, read as the reverse complement.
TAGCGCTTTACAGACATACCCGGGGCGAGAAAAAAAGCGAACGGCCAGAAAAACGCACGCACAAGCGTGTTAGTCGTTACACAGCCAAACGGCCCGGCGCAAAATAAAACCCGCCGCTGTGATTCCGGCGGTCTGTCTTTAGACAGACCGCGCGCCGCCGCGTCTGCCGGCTAGAGAGAGCTTTTTTTCTCGCCCCGGCCTTTGGTTTTTGCTCGCCGTGAGTTTCAATCTTCTAGAACTGCACCTGCGGAACCTGCCGCGCCGTTTCGTTTATCTCAAAGTACGGGCGCGGCGCAAACCCCAGCCCTCCGGCAAGCAGTGAACCGGGAAAAGCCCGTATACGCGTATTAAAAACTGAAACGCTGTCATTGTAACGCTTACGCGCAACCGCGAGCCGGTTTTCCGTTCCGGCAAGCTCATCCTGCAGCGCGATAAAGTTCTGGTTTGCCTTCAGGTCCGGGTACTGCTCCACAACAACCAAAAGCCGCGCAAGGGCGGACTGCATACCGTTGTATCCTTCGGCCTTCTCCTCCACCGTCTTCGCCCCGGCCAGCCGCGAACGCGCCTCGGCAATATCGCTGAAAACCTTCTCCTCATGCGCCGCGTAACCCTTGACGGTATTCACAAAATTAGGAATAAGATCGCTCCTGCGCTGAAGCTGGTTATCAATCTCCGACCAGGCCGCGTTAATGCCTTCGTCCAGCGCGATAAGCCCGTTGCGGGCGCTGAGGTACCAGATGGCGCCGATAATAACGATAATCAGAATAAGCGCAAGAAAACCCGCGACGCCGATAATAACAGCCAATTTCATTTTACATTCTCCTCCAAAAAAAAATTAGCCACAGACAACACTGACAGCACAGACAAAAAACCAAAAATTCCAGGTTGGTTTCACAATTCTTATAATAGCGCATTTTTTCGGTAAAACCGAAAAAACCGGGCTTTCCAGGATGCAATCCCTTGCGCGAAAAGGGTAACCGCCGCCTGTATACCGTGTGGCGGCAGCCGGCGCCTTATAACCTGAGGGCCGTATCCGGCCCCAATTTTTCGGGAATACCCGAAAAATCGTTATGAGCAATTTGCTCGCGCAAATTGCTGCCGCCTGATTTTACGCTGGGCATTGCCTTGCGGCAATGCCCAGGCTTCATTCTGAGCTGCCGCTCCCTAAAACCTGCGGGAAGCTCCACCGCCCCCGAAACCTCCGCCGCCAAAACCGCCGAAACTTCTCCCCGAACCTCCGAAGGAACTCCGCGAAGAGCCAAAGCCGCCGGAACTGAAACCGCGCCTTCCCAAAAACGGGCTTGCGAAAAACAGGGGAAAACCGGCTCTGCACAGGACAATAAACAGGACAACCAGCGCATAAAGGAATTCCGGGCTTCCGGAATCCTCAGGGCTTTCCGTACGAGTAAGATTGAAGTCCGCGGGGTCCAGCCCGTTTTCCTTCGCGATTGCCGCGGCAATGACCCGCGCTCCCGCGGCAAGTCCGCCGGAAAAATCCCCCTGCCGGAAGGCTGGAATCACCGCCGTGTCCAGAATCCTGCCCGCCGCCGAATCGGGAATCGCGCCCTCAAGCCCGTAGCCCACCTCGATTTTGATCTCCCGCTCGTCCGCCGCGAGAATCAGGAGGACGCCGTCGTCTTTACCCCCGCGGCCTATGCCCCAGCTTTCCGCGAGGGCAAGGGAAAAATCGTCCAGCGCGGCGTAGGGCGCGTAGGTTTTTACCGTAACAACCGCAAGCTCCGCCCCGGTCTTTTGCTGAATTGCCGCCGCGAGGTTTTCAATGGAACCGATGTCTTCGGCCCGCATGACCCCGGCAAAGTCATTGACAAAACCCGCCGGCTTCGGCAAATCCTGGGCAAAAAGCCCGGACGCCAGCGCGAGAATGACGCATAAAAAAACGGATAGTCTTTTTTTCACGCGGTTTCCCCGTCCACTATTTCCGTCAGGGCTTTCAGGCTTTCAAGCAGGGACTCCGCGAGATCAAGCGGCGGCAGCTTTTCCCCCTGCCGGAAACGGTTCAAATCCGCGAAGCCCCGCGTGGAAACCCCGTACTCTGCCTCTACCCGGGCGAGCAGGGCTTCGGCATCCGGGGGAGTCCGCTCTATTCCTTTCAGCCGCAGAAGCGCCCGCGGCAGACTGCCGCCTATGCCCGACCAGCCAACGAAAAATTTCCCCAGTAGCCTCCGGCGCCCCGCGGCGCAGCCCAGCATGGAACGAATGTCCTGAACCGCTCCCCGGAGCTTTTCCTCCAGTTGCAGGCGCAGATTCGCGCGGGAAAGGCTGATGTCCAAAATACGCTCATCCCCGAAGAGGACGCTGCGGGCTTCGAGTATGTCGCCGTATTCCATGGGAAAAACATCCGCCGATGAAGCGAACTCCTTCCGCGTCATGATAAGGGGAACTATACGCCGCCTGCGCATAAGAGCGCCTGTTTTTTGCCCAAGCTCAAAAATTTTCGCGGGACTGCTTTTTTCAAGAATAACGAGAATATTGATATCCGACACATTTTTCCTGTAAGCGCCACGGACCGCGCTCCCGTACAGGATGACGGCGGCGAGATCTCCGCCGAAAACAGCCTGCAGCCGCAGGGTAAAACCACGGGCAATATCGGATGGAATGGTCATTTTCGCTCCTTGACTCTGTCTGGTCTCCAGAATACCCGTTTTTTGGACGAAAAACAATAGACTCAAGAGAAACCCGGCCGGATTTCCGAACAAGCCTGATATGCTTTTCCGCCATTTCAGTATGTGTGAATACATAAATACTATTTGACAAGTTTCGCATAGCGTAATAAGATGAAGGGTATTTTGAGAAAATTTTATTTTATAAGGAGAATTGAGAATGAGAAAAATCGGTTTCAAAGTGTGCGCCTTACTTATGGTGACGACGCTGGCTTTCCTGACCTTTTCCTGCGGCGGAGAAAGCGCCGCGCCCCAGCAGGCGCAGCAGGCTGCGGGGCCCGCGCTCGCGGCGGGGGAAATTCCGCCGATGATAGACACGAGCCTTCCCGATACCCCGGTTACCCTGCGGGTAGCTTATGATGACCCTGTTTTGTGGCCGGACACCCCGGGGATTGCCTGTCCCGACCCGGAACACGCTTTTGCCCTTTTCTTCAAGGATTACGTTGAAAGCCAATCCGGCGGAAAGCTGAAAGTGGAATTGCACGGAATAATGGCCCTTGGTACCTACAAGCAGACCCTTGAACTGGTACAAAACGGCTCCATCGACGCCAATATCGGAACAGGCTCTCTGGCGACGTTTTTCCCGGAAATTGAACTTATAACCATTCCCTACATTTTTGGTTCCGATGATATAGCGGAAGATTTTTTTAACAACAGCGTTTTCTGGGCGAATCTGATGGACACCATGGAAGAAAAAGCCGGATTTAAGTATCTTGCTATAGGTCAGAACGGCTGGAGAAACTTTACCAACGACATCCGCCCGATTCGCACTCCGGACGACTGCAAAGGGCTGAAGTTCCGCGTTATGGAAAGCCCCGTGTACGTCAGAATGATTGAGTCTTTGGGCGCCAGCGCCGTTCCCATTGCCTGGAACGAAGTGTATACCACCCTGCAAACCCATGTTGTGGACGGGCACGAGAACGCCATTTCTTCCATAAGCCTTGGGAAGATTTACGAAGTGCAGAAGTATTTGACGATGGACGGTCATATCTGGAGTGAAAACCTTATGGTTATGAATCCCGACAGATACAACAGCCTGCCCGTCGGGGCCCAGCAGATTATCAAGATGGGCGCGCGGCTCGGCGCGGAAGCCAATAACGTGGCGGACAGAATGGTGTCCAATATCGTAAACTTTAAGACTATCGCGAAGAATATGGATGTGTACTATCCCACCGCCGCGGAAAAACAAAAATTCCGCGAAACTACCCAGCCCGCGGTTCTTGGTTATCTCAAAGAAAAACTCGGCGCGGACGTTGTTGAACAATTTACGCGCGAGGTTCAGTTGGCCGAAGCCCGGACGGGATGGCGCCGCTAAGCTGTCCGCTTGAAAAAGACGTGGTACGACTTTAAGGAAAGGACAGTCTCCCCCCGTGGAGGCTGTC
>JAISQU010000099.1 GCA_031274005.1 Spirochaetales bacterium | reverse complement strand
GCCGCGGCTTTTGACAAATCGATGATTCTGTCTTCCACAAAGGGGCCGCGGTCGTTTATGCGGACAATGACGGATTTTCCGCTTTCGGTATCCGTTACCCTGACCTTGGCGCCGAAGGCAAGGGTTTTATGCGCCGCGGTGAGTTTGTTTGTATCGAAAACCTCGCCGTTTGCGGTTTTGCGGCCCTGGAACTTGCCGCCGTACCAGGACGCGAAGCCCTCTTCCTCAAGGGCGTTTGCCAGTACCGCGGCCAGCAAAAACAACGCAACACACCAGACCCGTTTCATACTTTTCCTTTTCATAATTCTATTGTCGGCTTTTCTCCGGAAAATTTGAAACCCCGGGGCGCGTATAACTATGCGCAGGGCGCTATCGCTTCCGCGCTGCCGGAATATACAGGGCCGCCACAAGAATAATACTCATCACTGTGGGTATCCATATCTCATACAGGGTAAATAAACGGTAGGCGATCATGCCCGCGAGGATGATGAGTATTCTGGGCCAGGCGAATGTTTTTTCTTCGCGGGGCTTCTTCATAAAAAAGTCGAGGAACAGCACGGCGTATACCGGCACAAATACCATGCCTATGGCGACAAGAAACTCTTCCAGAAAAGCCTCGTAGCGCGCGACGGGGAAGAGTACGGACACCAGGCCCGAGAGCAGGCCTATGGCGAGAATGGGCAGACGCTCGTTTTTGACTTTGACTATTTGGGTAAAGGACACGGCCGCGGAATACAAATCGAGGAAGGCTGTGGTAAGCGTGGAGAATACGACTACCGCGCAGGCGGGAACGCTGAATCGGCTGGAGGCGATGAAGGTAAAAATATCGCCGCCGCCTACGGAGGCTATGTACATGCCGAACACGTACATCAGGGTGCTTGCGGTAAAATAGCCTATGAAGGGCATTCCGGCCGCGCACATGGGCGTACCGGCCTTGCGCGAATAATCTCCGGCGAGGGGCAGCCAGGAAACCGGCATGGCGATGGAAAGTTCAATCGCGAGGGCCATGGTCATGCCGCCGCCGCTTCCGCCGGCGAAGCTCCTCCCCGCGGCCTCGCTGAACAGCACTCCGCACAGAATAACCAGAAGCGCCACAACGACGCTGTTAATCCAGCCCGCGGGGCTGCCGAAGATAAGCGCCCAGGCGAGGACGCAGACGGACAGGAGAGCCGCTACGAATGTAAAGGAAACATCCGGCAGAATGCCGGTAATGGCGCTGCCTCCCTGCACAATCATGACGATTGTCCAGCCTATAAGCTGTACCACATTGCACAGGGCCACGATTTTTCCGCCGCCGCGGCCGAGGGAAAAGGCAACGCTGTCCATGGCGTTTTCTTTCCGCGAAAAAGAAATAAACCCGCCAAGGGCGAGCAGGGCTGTGCCGATTATGTGGCCGATTAAAATCGCGGCAAGCCCTTTGGCGAAACCCAGGGGAGCGATAAGCCCGCCTGTAAAGATTTCAGACAGGGCAATCGCCGCCCCCATCCAAAGCAGCAGCATGGTATTTTTTTTCATGTTTCCTCCGCAGGCGCCTTCCGGCGCAAAAAAAACGTCTTCCCGCGATCCGGAAAAGACGTTTATGAAAACCGCAATGGTTCCTACGCCGGCATTATCCGGATCAGGTTCGCGGGTTAAGGAAAAACTTCCTACTCTCAGCCGGCCCTTGCGCCAGCACCCCGTTTTTATTAAGCTGTCGCACATTGTATATCATGAAAATGAAAATGGGTCAATGCGGCGGCGGCAATTCCTCAGGTTAGGCGCATGGCAAGTATAAAACCAAAACACACAACAAGGCTCAGGGCGATAGAAAAAAGCTCTCTCTAGCTGGCAGACCAGAAGCCGTTCGCTTTTTTCTATCGCCCCTATCCACGTTTGTTTTTTTACAAACGATATGCGACTAAGCAATATTGCTGTCCTTAAGGGGATGGAAGTCGTTCGCTTTTTTCCTCGCCCCGGCCATGTCCGTAAGTACCATGCAACTAAATATGATATCGCTGCCTTTAAAGCGGTTTTACGGGTTTGAGGTATAGCGTGGCCCTGCGGCCGAAGGACAATTTCCACGCAGTGGAAATTGAATTCTCATGCCGGGAGCGAATCAGCCGCCACCGATAAGATTGGCTAGGGTCATCGGGATCGGTTCTATGTACGATATCATTAACAGCGCGATGACAAGCACAACCAAATACGGTATACATGCTTTGACCAGTGCTTCAAATTTTACATGCGCAACATTGCAGGCAACATAAAGACAGCTTCCGACCGGAGGCGTGGTCATGCCTATACCCAAATTGACAATGAAGATGATACCTATCATGTAGGGGCTTATCCCGACACTGGTAAGAACAGGCAGCAGGATCGGCGTCAACAGCGCGATTGCCGCCGATGATTGCAGAAAACATCCGGCGATAAGCACAATTATATTAAAAAGGAAAATCAGCGCGTATTTATTGCGCGTAAAAGAGAGCAGGCTTTCGGCTATGATCTGAGGGATATGTTCTCTGGTGAGTACAAAACCGAAGGTAGAGACCGCCGCCATAATGAGCATGATTACTGCGGCACCCACCGCCGAATTGCAAATAACCTTGGGAATATCCTTCAGTTTGAGATCCCTGTAGACAAAGACCCCGACAATAAGGCCGTACACTGCGGCAACCGCCCCCGCTTCCGTGGGGGTAAAGATGCCCGAGTAGATTCCTCCCAGAATGATGACCGGCATGATGATCGCCCAGATGCTGGTGGCAAGGGTTTTAAGAACTATCCTGAAGGTTATCTCCGTTTTTACCCTAGCGATCTTGTGCTTTACCGCATGATAGTAGGCAACGCCCATCATTAAAATTCCCATGAGAATGCCGGGACCCACACCCGCAAGAAAGAGCTTGCCCACGGAAGTACCCGCAAGGACGCAGTAGGTGACCATAGGGATGCTCGGAGGAATGATCTGTCCCAGAGTACCCGCAGAGGCTACGGTCGCGGCGGTAAACAATTTGTCATAGCCGTTCTTTTCCATTTCGGGAACCATCACCGCACCGATGGCCGCGGTGGTTGCCGGGCAGGAGCCGGAAATTGCCGCAAAGAACATGGATGCGCCTATAGCCACCATTGCCAACCCTCCCCGTATCCGGGAGAAAAAGAGATTTATGAATTTTACCAGTTGCCGGGAAATGCCCCCTTCCCCCATGAGATTTCCCGCCAGAATGAAAAAAGGAATTGCCATGAGGGGAAAGGAATTGATCCCGTTAAACATGGTTTGAGCGGTAATTACCAGCGGCACATTGATCCCCATGACAATAGTAAGAATCGCCGCAGTTCCAAGGCATATCGCTATGGGAATATTAAGAAACATGAACACAAAAAAACTGATAAAAAGCAAAGCGATCATTTCGCATTCCCCCCTTTTTCACCGGATAGACACAGAGCTATAGCTGACCAGAAATAGTACAGCCCCATGAAAACACTGCCAAGGATTATTCCCAGGTATACAAATGACATGGGAATGCTCAGAGCCGGTGAGAGTTGTGCGCTGAGCTTATCCCACAGAGAAATACAGTAGTACGAAACTATGCCGAAAAAGACAGTTGAAACCAGATAGGCAAATATTCCTATTGCCTTCTTTCCGACGGAAGGCAGCATGTTCACTATAAGCTCAACTCCAATGTGCTGCCCCCGCCTGGCCGCTACAACGCCCGCTACAAAGGTCATCCAGATGAAAAGAAAACGGGCCAGCTCTTCCGTCCAGGCAAGAGGCGAATTGAACGCATAACGGAAAATCACCTGGATAAAAATTAAAACCGTCATTCCTCCCAGGGTCAGGCTCGCAAGCCAGAAAAAAAAACCATCGATAATCTTCCAAAACTGCTCAACCCGCTTTGCTATGGCCATTATTGCGCCGCCTGGATTTTCTGCCTGAGTGAGTCAAACTGGGGAAACTGACCGTACACCGGCTGAACCGCCGCTATCCATGCGGCGACATCGGTAAAAGTATCTACCTGTACGCCCGCGGCTTTGATGGTATCAATATCTTTTTGATCCGCCAGGAGGGAAAGCTGACGCTCGTATTCCCCGGCTTCCTTTGCCGCCTTGAGGAGCGCATCCTGAGTCTCTTTCGGCAACTCGTTAAATTTGACCAGATTCATGATGAGCGGTTCCGCAGTGTATATATGCCTGCTGTCGGAAAAATACTTGTTCACTTCGGCGTATTTATTATTGATAAAATTAGCCGGCGTATTTTCCTGACCGTCTACCGTATGGAGTTGCAGGGCGCTGAACACTTCGGAAACTGCCATGGCGGTCGGGACCGCGCCCAGATTCTGGAAGGTCTCCAAAAAGACTTTGCTTTCAGGTACCCGTATTTTGAGACCTTTAACATCTTCGGGCATTTTTATAGGTTTACTGGAATTACTGATGGCCCTGAAACCGTTATCCCACCATGCAAGAATTTTGAAGCCCTTCGCTTCCGCAGCTTTTTCAATTTCCTTGCCTATCTCTCCGTCAAGGATACGGAAGGCATCCTGTTTGGTCTTGAACATAAAGGGCAGATTCAGAACTCCCGCTTCAGGAACAAAATTTTCCAGGGCCATAGTCGCTTCCAGGGCTATATCAAGGGTTCCCATCTGCACGAATTCAATGGCCTTGGCACCCGAAGCGATCTGGGAAGCGGGGAACACGTCAATGGTGATCGCGCCATTGGTAGCCGTATTCACAAGCTCCGCAAATTTGAGAGATCCGTCATGGTAGAAGTGATTTGCGGCTCCTACATGATTCAGCGAGAGTTTGACCTCTTTTTGCGGCGTACCATTAGCCGGAGAGTTCTTCTTGCCGCATCCTGCAAAGATCAGCACAAACAACAAAACTACCGTTAACAACTTTTTCATTCCATTTCCTCCTGAATATAAATTATTTGAATCAGTTTCAAAATTTGACATTTTAATGCTGTCTCATTTGATAAAAGAGACCTGCCGCGCAATATCACTGTAGACTTCTTCTTTTCGCTGGTTGAATATAACCTTGTTCTGTTCAAACAGGTTGTTTCCATAAGTATCAATGGACACGACAAGGGGGCCGAATTCCTTGATACGGCAGACCCAGAGGGTTTCAGGCATTCCCAGATCGCGCCATTCGGCCTGCTCTATTTCCTCCACTTGGGTAGCGGCGCATACGGCGCATCCCGCGGGATAGACCACGTGGAGGGCTTTGAATTCCATACATGCTTTCCGGGTGCCTTCCCCCATACCGCCCTTGCCCACAAGGATACGTACTCCGGTTTGTTTGACAAATTCGTATTCGAATTTTTCCATCCGCATACTGGTGGTGGCGCCGATGGAAACCATCTCGAATTTATCGTTTCCCAGCGGGCGGATGATAGGCCCCGCGTGATAAATCGCCCCGTTCCGGATGTCCACCGGCAGCGGACGCTTTTCCTCAACAAGTCTGCGATGCGCTACATCCCTACAGGTAACGATATATCCGTTCAGATAGAAGATATCCCCGGCCTTGAATCCTGCAATATCTTCGGCGTTGACCGGAGTAGTAAGAATTTTCTTTTCGTTCATAAAACAACTCCCTTATGAGACATAACGGTATAGCTCAAATCACCCTTAAAGAGGATGTTTCCGTGCCGGTGTGACCAGCAGCCCGTATTCACCGCCACCCCGATGGTGGAAGGATGGCGGGCGGTGTTTTCCACATGAACCCCCATGACGGATTTCTTGCCAGAAAAGCCCTGAGGACCCAAACCTATTTTATTGATCCCGTCTTCCAGAAGTTTTTCAAGTTTCGCCGCCCGTTCGTTGGGATTGTGGCTGCCCAAGGGCCTGAACAAGGCTTTCTTGGAAAGGAGGGCCGCCGTTTCCACAGAAGTGGCCACTCCCACCCCTACCAGAAGAGGCGGACAGGCGTTTAACCCGTAGGAGGTCATTACATCAAGCACGAAACGAACGACTCCTTCATAACCTTCGCCGGGCATCAGTACCATTGCCTTTCCCGGCAGGGTACAGCCGCCGCCCGCCATGTAGACATCAAGTTCCAGCGCATCGCTATCCGGGACTATCTCCCAAAACAGTGTCGGTGTACCCTTGCCGACATTTTTTCCCGTGTTGTATTCGTCAAAAGTTTCCACGCTGTTGTGCCGCAAGGGAGCGTCTCTGGTGGACCGGATCACCGCCTCGGTGAGGATCTGTTCCATCCGGCCAAGCAGGGGAAAACTGTCTCCGCACTTTACCAGGAACTGTAGTACGCCCGTGTCCTGGCATGAAGGCCTGTCCAACTCAAAGGCCAATTCCTGATTTTTAAACATGGTGTCGTAAACGGTCTTAGGCAGGGGGTCGGTCTCAAGGGATCTCAGTTCATTCAGTTTTGCCCAAACATCATCGGGCAGCTTTTTCCCCACCAGGGAAACAAAGCGGGCGATAATGTCCGTCAGTTCTTTTGTCGATTTTTCCTTGTCCATAAATTCCTCTTTCTTCACGAATATGTTTTATTTTCCTCTTGATTTATGCCTGGGTCAAATATATTTTTTTCCATGTTTTTTATTCTCTTTTGGGAATACTAGGGAAGCATGAAAAAAATATTTTATACCGGAAAAATTCCCTGCGCTCTTCGCGTTTCACGACCGAAGGTTAGAGGGCTAATCGTGGAAAAGTTCTTTGAGGCAGCCAATAAATAATTTATCCTGTCTGCTCAGTATTTTTGTACTCTTGTAGGCAATGCCCAGCTCACGGCGCAGGAGAGGTTCATCAACTTGGAAAAATAAAAACCCCCTGGTCTGCTCTTTGATCTTAAGTACCGCTTCGGGGATAAAGGCGACTCCCATTCCGGCTTTTACTACATTGATCACGGTGGATACATTCAGCGTTTCCAGAACAATATTAGGATTAAGATGCATCTTGTTAAGAAAAATCTGCACTATTGCCCGGCTGTTCTGACCCGCTTTCATCAGAACAAAGGGCTCTTTGCTGAAGCGCAAAAAATCCGTTTGACTCATGGTATTGACTTCCTGGCCCGGTTTTATATCAATCGACTGTAGCAGGGGATTGTCTTCATTAACGGCAAACAGGATCCGTTCGTAGACAAGATGCTCAAAAATCAAATTACAGTATTGGCTGGAAAACTGGAATATGGCGAAATCAATCTCATCCCTATCGATCATCGCGGCCACTTCCTGGGATGATCCCTCATGAGCTTCAATGCGGATGTTGGGATAACGCTTGCTGAATACTGGCAGGATCATCGGAAAAAAGATCGAAGAATGCCAGAGCGTAACACCTGTTTTTATGATCCCCCGTGTGCCTTCTTTCAGTTCGGAGATACCAGCCCGGAGTTCTTTTTCCTTCTCAATAATTTCCTTGATGTACTTGAAATATAATTCTCCCGCCTCGGTCAGGCGGAGCGGATACGATTCTCTTTTGAATATTTTTATCCCGATATTGTCTTCCAGGCGTTTCAAATACTTGCTGACGGATGACTGTGAGATGAAGAGTTTTTCACCCGCTTTCGAGACTCCGCCTTCTTCTATGATTGCCATAAAGTATTCGTAATTCTTGAAGAGGAGCCGGTTTTCCAGACTATAGTCCGATTCCGCCATATTGCGTCATTATAAATTATAGTAGGCAAAAAGTAAACATATCCCCCCGGTGGAGACTTGGGGAACTTGACGGGATGCATGGGCCGGCAGCGGTCCGCTGCCGGCCTGCCCTTTTTCGCCTTATGCGCCTTCGCGGGTGGAGTTCTTTTCCTGTATTGAGTCCACCCAAAGAAAGCGTTATCCGCATAACTACTTGTACAGGGAGTCAGGGACTCCGTCCAGTTTTACAAACGTGTTCCGGGTAAGGGCGTCCACATCCACATCCGCCTTGACAAGGCCAATCCTTTGAAGGTCTTTGGCGTTTCGGGCCAGGGCGATTTCGGCCTCGCTGACGGAGGCGCGGTAGTTATAGGTGCGCAGAATTTGGGCGTTTACTTCAGGCTCCCCGGCAACGTATTTTTTCTCAGAAAGAATACGGGCCGTTTCATCGGGATTGTCCTGTACAAATTTGGCCCCTTTCTGAATGGCCCGGACAAACCGCGCGGCAAGATCGGGATGCTTTTGCACAAACTCGGTTCTCAGCGGCGTTACGCAGCAAAACTCATTTTTGAGGTAATCGTCGGTGGCGGAGTTAATAATAACCCGCGCCTTGCCCTCGTTTTGAATTATCTGCGCGCGGGGATCCCCAAGGCCGATGGCGTCCACCAGCCCCCTTTCAAGAGCCAGGGGAAGTTCCGCCGAGGGATACACGACAAACTCAACATCGGCGTTGTCCCCGGTTACTTTGTAACCCAGTTCGGCAAGGTAGCGCTGGGGAATAACCGTGGAACTTGAGGCCAGGCCGTCGGTTCCGATTTTTTTGCCTTTCAGATCGGCCACGGTTTTAATATCCGAATTAACGGGAACAAGAACCTTCACACAGCCTGTATGCAGGGCAAGGGGAATTTTAATATCAAGGCCGTTTCCCAGAGGCTGAATAAGCGTGGCCAAAAGATTGTAGCCGGCGTCGACCTGTCCGTTGGTCAGAAGCTGCATCAGCGTGCCGGGTTCCACATTGTATTTTTCCCACTTGACCCCTTCTTCATCGTAGTACCCTTTTTCGGCGGCGATATAAAAAGGAGCGGCGCACAGGCCGCCGGTAACTCCGTAGCCGATGTTTACGACGTAATCATCGTCCTTTGCCTCTTCCTTTGCCCCTCCTGCCATCGCGTTTACAAGCGCAAACACGGCCAGCAGAAACACACACAGTTTCTTTTTCATACACATTCTCCTTCAAAAAATATAAATTCTTTTCCGCCGGATAAGATTTGGCGGAAAAGATATTTCCCTACAGGTAATACTGCAAGTCCTTGCGGCTGCCGGCGAAATGCAGTATCTGGAGTATTTTCGCCCGCAGGTCCAGAAAATCAGGATCGTCCCTCATGCGGGGGCGGCCTATTTCCACATCAATGATTTTTTCTATTTTCGCCGGGCGCGCGGACATCACCACAATGCGGTTCGCCATATAAATCGCCTCGTCCACGTCGTGGGTTACCATGAGCGTTGTCATTCCCCGGCGTTCCCATATTTTGAGAATCTCGTCCTGCATGTTCATGCGCGTAAAGGCGTCAAGCGCGCCCAGGGGTTCGTCCAGCAGAAGCACTTTGGGATTGTTTACCAAAGCCCGCGCCAGGGCCGCCCGCTGGGCCATGCCGCCAGAAAGATGATGGGGGTAGGCTTTTTCAAATCCTTCCAGGCCCACAAGCCGGATAAACTCCGGGATGTTTCCTTTTTCTTCCCGGTAAACGCCCCTGGCCCGCAGACCGTAGGCGATATTTTCGTAGACGGTTTTCCAGGGGAACAGGGTCGGATCCTGAAAAACAAGCCCCCGTTCATAGCCGGGCCCGCTTATAGGCTCGCCGTCAAGAAACAGGCTGCCCGCGTCGGGTTCGGCAAGCCCCACGATAAGCCGCAGGAGCGTAGACTTGCCGCAGCCCGAAGGCCCGATAAGGGAAATAAATTCCCCGGAGTG
>JAISQU010000097.1 GCA_031274005.1 Spirochaetales bacterium | reverse complement strand
ATAAATGCTTATGGCATAAGGACTTACGCGCGTCCGCCTCTGCCTGGCGGATCATAGAAAAATTATCAATTTTGGTATAAGCGCTCAAAAAATTTTTCCTGTTGAAAAATAAAATATGGTGTTATTTTACATGAAGCGGGAATTTTGTCAAGGGACTATTTCTCCCAAACCGAAGGTTTGGGAGAAATAGTCCCGACCGGAAATTGCGGTAGATGTCACCAGAACACTTCAGGCGTGTCCACTCACGCTCCTGAATATAATGCAATTGCGCAGCAATTGCCGCGGTGGGTATGCCGCTTCCGCTCATTTCCGTGAGAGCCTCCGCGCGAAGCGCGGAGAAACTGTCCCGACCGGAAATGTGCGGGAAAAGTCACCAGAACACTTCAGGCTTGTCCACTCACGCTCCTGAATATAATGCAATTGCGAAGCGATTGCCGCGGTGGTTATGCCCTTTCCGCACATTTCCGTGATTGTGCCCCACGCGAAGCGCGCCCAGGCAAACGCACGCGTGAGCGTGTTTATGATAACAAGGCGTCAGTCAAGGCGGGATAGAAAAATGCAGCATTTTTCTATCCCGTGGTTGCGCCAGAACGAGGCCCTAAAAAACCCCGGCGTATTCCGTGTGTGCGATAGCACACATACAATCATACCTATCGGAACAAAGCGCCGGAGGTGCTGTATACAAATGCTATGGGCCGAGCAAAAATGCGCGCGAATGATTACTGTTTTCATTTTGGAACCGGTTCAGAGCCTGTTTAATATCTTGCCTCCCCCCCGGGCGCGCAAGGGATTGAAGCGGAAATCCTTTTGGTCTGCCAAAAGATTGGAGCGAAAAGCCCGGTTTGCGGCGTTTTACGCCGCAAATGCGCCCAAATTCCGAATTATTAAGGAGATTTTGAACAGGCTCTCAGATGATCGAAAAAAGTAAACGCAGATGCCTGGTTCCCCTCTCCGCGCTACTTTACTTCCCCGCTCCGATTTGTTACCCTGTCTTAATGATTGGCGCGTTTTTCCGCAAACATCCTCTTACCGGTTTTATCCTGCGCAGGGTGCTGGCGATGATTCCCATTCTGCTTATCACGGTTTTTTTCTTTTTCTTTTTTATGAGTCTCGCGCCCGGCGATTTCTACTCCGCGTATTACGAGAATCCTGAGATTGACACGGCCGTGATAGACCACTACCGCGAGGAGTTCGGGCTGGACCAGCCTTTTTATATTCAGTTTTTGCAGTGGCTCAAAAAGGTTGTTATTGATCACGATCTGGGGATGTCTTTTTCCTACCGTCAGCCTATCATGAATCTGATTGCCGGACGCATGGGCAACACTCTGGCGCTAAACTTTTTTTCGCTTCTGTTTTCGTACGTGTTCGCGTACCCCATCGCGTTTTACTTTGCCTACAAACCTTCCCGGAGGCTGGAACAAACGGTAAATTTTACGACTCTTATTCTGTACTCCGTGCCGTCGTTTTTCCTCGCTCTTCTGGGCCTGCTCATCGCGGCGAAGACGGGCCTTTTCCCCTTAAGCGGGGCTACGAGCGCGAACTATGATTCTTTGAATTTTTTCGGCCGCGCCGCCGACAGGCTGCACCATATGATTCTGCCCGTACTGGTGGGTTTTATCGGCGGCATCGCGGGATCCATCCGCAGTATGAAGGTTCTTCTGCAGGAGGAATTTAACAAACCCTATGTGACGGCGGTCAAGGCCCGCGGCATAGGGGGCGTCGGCGTTATCAAGCACGCGTTTCGCAACGCGCTTATTCCCTTTATTACGGATATGTCGGGCATCCTCGCGGGTCTTATTTCCGGGTCCCTTTTTACGGAAATCATTTTCGGCTATCCGGGTATAGGCCGCCTTATGTACGAGGCCACTCTGCGGCAGGATTATTACCTGGTTTTGACAAATATGATTATGAGCGATATCCTTGTTCTGGGCGGCATACTCATTTCGGATTTGCTTTTGGCGGCGGCTGATCCGCGGGTAAGGATAAAATAATGGAGTTGTTCAGAAACTTTAGTTTCTGAACAACTCTTATAAATCGAGAAAAAGTAAACGCCGATGCCCTGAGTCTATAAAAAGGGCTTGACTTTTGTCTTGGACGGGCAGGGAACCCGGGAAATTATCTGAATTTTTATATAAATCTCATAAAGCGCTAACATTTTTTGTCCCATAGTAGTCCAACTAAACTTACGGAGGACAACTTGAAAATGAAAAATTTAGCTTTATTTGTGGTCATTGTTATGGCCGCCGTCTTTCTTGCGGCCTGCGGCGCCGGTAATGATGGGGCCGCGCAAAACGCGCAGGGGGCGAACGCTCAGGAGTCGGGCAGGATTCTGCTTTATACTTCCAAGCCGGACGAGGACACCGCCATACTGCTGGGGGGATTTCAGAAAGTCCATCCCGGTATTCAGGTGGAAGTGTTCCGTTCCGGTACCGAGGAAGTTATCAGCAAGCTCTACGCGGAAAAAGAGGGCGGCGGGATTTTAGCGGATGTGCTGCTTCTGGCGGACAATGTTACTTTTGAACGGCTGAAGCGGGATAATCTGCTTATGGCCTACGATTCCCCGGAGGCTTCGGGCATAGACAGTGTCTATACTGACCCGGATCACATGTATTACGGTACAGTGGCCATTTCCTCTGTCATTGCCTATAACACGAAACTCGCGCCGACCCCGCCGACGGACTGGGCGGATATGCTTTCCCCCCAGGCGGCGGGCAAAATTTCCATGGCAAGCCCGCTTTATTCCGGCGCGGCGGCCTATCAGTTGGGCGTGCTGGTGAGGCTTCCGCGTTTCGGATGGCCCTACTATGACGGCCTTAAAGCGGCGGGAGCGAAGGTAGGAAGGGGCAATGGCGGCGTTATTACCGATGTGGTAAACGGGGAAAAGGCATACGGCCTCGTAATAGACTATATGGCGAATAACGCGAAGAAGCAGGGCAATCCCATCGACTTTGTATATCCGGCTTCGGGCAGCGCCGTGATAACGGAACCGGCCGGTATCATAAAGTCGACCAAAAATCCGGAGGCGGCGAAGAGGCTGCTGGATTTTATCCTCTCAAAAGAGGGGCAGATTCTTCAAAGCTCTATAGGGTATGTCCCGCTGCGCAAGGATGTCAGCGCCCCCGAGGGGCTCCAAAACATATCGCGGATACAAGCCCTTGCCGCCGATGTGTCCGCCCTGTATGAACAGAGGGAAGCTGACAAAACCCGCTTTACCGGCATATTTCAGTAGGTTTATGAATGTTTTTATGAGTTCCGCCTGCCAGTGGCGGATGAAGATGCCGGATATTATACGCTTCGCAAGTTCCGCCGGATTTTCGGGGCTTGAAGTATGGACCGAACATCCGCGCGGCCAAGAAACCGCCCTGCGGCTGGGACAAATGGCCAGCGATTCGGGGTTGCGTCTGAGCGCCCACGCCGCCAGTTGGGATTTAAATATCTGTTCCCACAACGCGGCAATCCGGCAGGCTTCCATTAACGAAGTCAAAAGTTCCATATACACGGCCCAGGATTTAGGCGCGGAGGACATAACCATCCATCCCGGCAGGCGCGGCGCTCCGGCGCCGGGCAAGGAGTTTTACCGGAAAATTCTGGAAGACTCTCTGGGGGAGATAGGCCGGTACGCGGAGCGGATGGGCATGAGGATTTCCCTTGAATTGATGGAAAAAATCCCAAAGGAATTTGTTACAACGCCGGAGGAGATAAATGGATTGCTCGCGGCCCTTGCCCCGCTTTCCTGCGGGGTTACGCTGGATGTGGCCCACATGGACACAACGGAAATGTTTTTCGCCTGCGCCGCGGCCATTCCCGGCGTCAATAAAATCCATCTCTCCAACCGCATTGGAGAAAGGCTGCATGTTCACGCCTTTGAGGGGGATATTGATACGACCGCGATCCTGGAGTATTTGCGGGATAAAAACCTGCCCGTCATAATTGAGGGCGACAGTTTAAGCCAGGAGGATCTGTGGTGTATTCTGCGGCGCATACGGCTTATAGAACAAAAGGCGGCGTAAAAATGCGCCGCGCCCTGTTTTGGGGAGCGCTGGTTCTCGCGGCGGGTTTCGTCTTTGTGCTGCCTGTGCTGCGGCTCGTGCAAACAAGTTTTATACAGGAAGGGGCGTTTTCGCTGGACGCTTACAGGGATGTCCTGAACCGTGCGGCCAGTTGGAAGGCCGCGGGGAATACCCTGGTTATCGGCGTTGCCTCCACTCTTGGGGCGCTTGTTCTGGGAACGGCCTTTGCCTGGCTGACGGCTTATACGGATATCATGTTTGCCCCGGCCATCCGTTTTTTGGCCTTTTTGCCCTATATCCTGCCTTCTTACAGCATAGCTCTCGCGTGGCGGCTATTTTGTTCCCCCAATGGCGCGGTGGCGGCCCTTTTTGCCGTGCTGCCCGGTTCTCCCGCGCCGCCGAACCTCTACGGCTACGGGGGCATTATTTTTATGCACGTGCTGACATCCTTCCCGCCGGTTTTTCTGCTTATGGCATCCGCTTTGCGGCGCGTTCCCCGCGATATGGAGTGGGCGGCCCGGACCGCCGGGGTAAAAAATCTGCGGGTGTTTTGGTATATCAATCTGCCTGTCATGGCGCCGGCCTGCCTGAGCGCGGGGGCGCTGACATTTCTTTCGGTTATCGATAACTTCGGCATTCCCGCCATTCTGGGAATACCGGCGGGTATCCCGGTGCTGCCCACCTATATTTATGAACAGATAGCCGGTATGACGGGCGCCTCGGTTTTTTCCCGGGGCGCGGTGCTGGCCCTGCTGCTCATAGCCATATCCCTTTTGGGGCCTCTCCTGCAAAAGGTTCTGCCCCATCCGCCTGCCGACATTGAAGCCATTCTGCCGGATAACAGCCCCCGCGTTTTTCTCGGAAGGCTGAGGCTGCCGTTATCCCTCTGCGCCGGCGGCCTGCTTTTTTTTCTGTCAATCGTTCCGGTGTGTTTTATGGCGGGTACGGCCCTCAAGCAGGCCATGGGGCTGCCGCTGTCGGCGGACAACTTTACCCTGTCCAATTTTTCCTTTGTTCTTCTGGAAAATCTTAAATCCCGCCGGGCCATTTTCAACAGTCTGTGGCTGGCGGCTGTGTGCGCCCTCCTGTGTATGGCGGCGGGAACGGCCCTGGCGGTAAGCCTGGCGAAAAGGAAAAGCCGCTGGCCCCGGGTTGTGGAGGCCATGATTCAGATACCCTACTCGGTGCCGGGCATTGTGCTGTCCCTGTGTATGATACTGTTCTGGATGCAGCCCCTGCCGGGTTTCTTCCCCGGCGTGTACGGCACATCAAAGATTCTTTTGATTGTGTACCTGACCCGTTTTCTTGTGGTGCAAACCAAGGCCAGCTACAGCGCTGTCGCGAATTTTGACCCCGGCATGGAAGACGCCGTCCGGGTCTGCGGCGCATCGCCTCTCGCGGGCTGGATTAAAATTATACTGCCTCTTTTACTGCCCGGCATCCTCAGCGGCGCGGTTATGGTATTTACCGGAGTCCTTACGGAGCTTACCCTTTCCTCCCTTTTATGGTCCGTCGGGTCGGAAACAATAGGCGCCACTGTTTTGAACTTTGAACAGGCCGGCTCGCTCAAATATTCTTCGGCCCTGTCCTCGGCGGTGTGCCTTGCGGTAATTCTTTTGTTCTTTCTTTCACACCTGCCCGGCAGATACAAAGCCAAAGCGCATACAGGAGATTGAGACTATGAATATTCACATCGAAAATCTTTCCAAAAATTTCGGGGCGACACAGGTACTGCGCAATATCGGCCTTGAGATTCCTGACAGGGAATTTGTATCCCTTCTGGGGCCGTCGGGCTGCGGCAAGACGACCCTGCTGCGCATCCTCGCGGGTTTTGAGGATCCTTCGGAAGGACAGGTTCTGTTTGACGGAAAGCCGGTGTCCTCGCCGGGACACAGTGTGCCGCCGGAGAAACGCAATATTTCCATGGTGTTTCAATCCTTCGCGCTGTGGCCTCATCTTACCGTCCGGGAACATCTGGAGTTTCCGCTGCGGCATCACCGCTTCGTGGCGGAAGAAATCCGAGGGAACAGCAAACGGCATATCGAGGAAACTCTGGAAATCGTGGGGCTTTCCCGGCTCGCGGGCCGGTATCCGGCCCAGCTTTCCGGCGGCCAGCGGCAGCGAGTTGCCCTGGCCCGCGCGATGGTAACGCGTCCCGCCGTTATGCTGATGGACGAACCCCTTTCCGCCCTTGACGCGGGCCTGCGGATCGCCATGCGCGAGGAAATTCAGCGGATACACCGGATCTGCGGCTGTACGGTTTTATACGTTACCCACGACCAGAGCGAAGCACTTGCCATGAGCGACAGGGTGCTGATTATGAACAACGGGATTATTGAGCAAAACGGGAATTCCGCAGATATCTATTACCGTCCCGCCACCCCCTTTGTGGCCAGGTTTGTCTCGGGCAGCAATCTGCTGGCGGGAGAATGGCATGGGGAAGCCTTCTGCTTCGGAAGCCAGGACCGCTACAGGTGGATCGTGCCTGATGTTCAGGACGCCATCAAGCGGGAAGGTTTATGCCCGCTGAGGCCGGATCAGCTTGTTTTTACCAGCGATCCCGGGGAATTGCCCGGAGTTATCCAGAACGTGCAGTTCCAGGGCAGGGAAAACCATTACACCATAGGGACGGCGCTCGGCGCTTTACGGATGCATATTCCCGGCGCGGACCGCTGCGAGGTTGGCCGGCAGGTCTTTCTTGCCCTTAGGGACAAAGCGGAAAGCGCCGGCGCCCCTGCCGACAGCGCAATCCCCTGTGCGCAAGTATCTCTGTCAATCTGACCCGCGCAGAAAAAGAGTTGTCCGCGAATTAACGCAGATTTTCACGAATTATGAGAACCCGGATAAGTGATTGTAGCAACAATACGGGTTCGCCTTTGTGGTTTTCATTTATCCGTTAAAATACTGACTGCGTAGTAGTTTCTTAATACTTCTATACAAAAAATTTTAAAAAAGTAAAAAAAGTATTGACATAGAGCAGAAAGGCATATATATTGGATTTATCGGCATCGTATGGTACCGAAAAAACGGCTTGTCAAGCTGCTGGAAATCTTTTGAAATCGTGCCGGGGCAGTAACCTGGCGCCTGATGAGCTTATGCCTCATCAGAACAAAAAGGAGTGTTTTTACAATGAAAAACAAAAAATTGGCGGATCCGGCGATATTGCCGACCATGGGAGAGCTCAACACTATTATTACCGACAATGTTTCAAAGCTCTTGGGCCCGAAGTTAGACGGTAGGTTCATTGCGGTTAATTACCCCGCGGGTTTTAATTACGGCATCCAGCACGGCGTAAACGCCTACTACAACGCAGCGACGCTGGCAACGCTTGACTCAGTGCTTGGAGTTTATGTGGATGCGGATACGGGTACAAGACTGCCGGTTCTCGAAGACGAACGATTCTCTACACTGTATGATTCCATCATAAAATCCTCGATTTACAAGTTCAGTAACGCGGACCAGGACCTTATGAATAAAGAGGACGAGGCTGCACAGGCGCAAGTGTCAAATATATGCGGGGCTTTTAAGGACGCAGGCTATGACATTCCGGACAATCCTGACGGCGGTAAAATTGCGTATATCATCGCAAAGATAAAAGAAGTTACAGGAACTGATTATCTGCATATCGACCCTATTTTATATCCGGAGTTTGCATCTACGTGCGCCGCCCTGGGGAAATACGCCGAGGCTGCCGTACAAAGCCTTAAACTTCACACCGCGTTTGCCGATGCAACCCTTCGGCTTAAAACAGCCTCGGCTGCAGTCAAAACACCGGCAAAAGCAAACGGCGGGCTGCAAACCGACACAGATGCTTACTATGTCGGCTACTCCAATCTGCCGGCCACCTCTGATGTGATTGACTCACTCAACAACGACAAGAGTGAGATTTCAATATCCATAAACATTGAAAACTTCTCTGAGCAGTCCTCAAAACTCACTATCGACAACGGAGTAAGCTTTACCGTACCCGTAGCGCTGATTTTCGAGATTTCGGTTGACCACGAGTCGCACTATGATTTATCGAAGTTTACCGAACATGATTCAAGCGTAAGCATCGACATCAAATATCCCGGCATAACGATTGTCGCATCAAATCCGCTTGCGCTGTCAGACGACGCGGCAAAAGGCTGGTACGACCTCAATATCATACAGGAGATTGCGCAAAAAAGCGGCAACGACGCAACGGGTTATCAGCTCTTCGGCGCCGAGTTTGACCCCCAACAACTCTTTGGGGCAGGCAAACAATTTGCAAAGCTGAAAACTTTTGTAATTTCGCGCCAGCCTGAAATCCAGATGACACTTAAAGAGGTTGATGCAGCCACCGTTGAAAGTCACTTCAAAACAAAGAACTCGGTCAGTGTAAAATTGTTTGACTGGATCACATTGGGTCATCATGACAACACGTACAGTGTCACAAACATACAAAGCGATGAATCCGAAAAGACGGTAACAATAAACCTTGCGCCTCCTGCGGTAAGCAGTAGCGCGCCGCTTGGCGAACAGGTAGCGTTTGTTGTCGGCGGTGTTGCGGACTATCCGGGAGCCGCGGAAAACAGTATAAAAATATCCGCCCCGGAAGCGGACATCGTACTGCCGCTCAAGCACGGAAGCAATACGGTTTCCGTACCTTTTTTGTCAGACAATTCAGTCGGAGAGTTTTTACTCCCGTATGAGTATGACGAAAATCAAAAAACAATCAAATTGTTCGCGGAAGACCTGGAATCAAAGGACGAGCCAAAAGCCGTCCTGCGGAGCGGAAAACACAAAAACTTAAACGCCGCTGTTCACAGGTTGAATGAACTGATTACAGAAAAAGCCTGCGCGGCAGGGCTTACAACTCTTTTGAGAACAAACCCGCCGAAACTTTCGGCAAAGGATTACACCGCGGAACAAATTGAAATAATAACTTCTGTTTGGGGCGGTCTAATGACATTAAACCCTGGAGCTGATTTCGCCAATGTTATCGGAAGCTCCCTCGACCCGCTGATAGATAATTTACCCTGGATTAGGCTATGGGAAGAAATATACGGAGAAGCTAAGGACTGCACCTCACATGGCTATCCGCAAAGGGTGGCCTGCAGCGATACTCTTATAGGCGGACACCTCATCCCGGGAAGGGAAGCGAAGAAAATTGATTGGGGTTCTGATCAGCAAGTATTTATTATGCCAATATGCGCGAGCCATAATCAGAGGAATGCTACATATATGAAAGCTCTGACGAATCAATGCGGTATCTGGTTAAATAATTACCACAAGAAGTGATCTACAGGCGGGTTCGCCAGCCCTTTTCAGGGGCTGGCGGACCATAGGTTATTATATGCGCCGCTATCAAAGCGGCGCGAATCGTACCCAGGGCAACAGCACTTACCCCCGCTATAAAAAATTGAGTTGCGCAAAGCGCAAAAGCCCGCGGGGCGCAAGGGATTGAAGGGGCGCGAAGCGGCCGCGCCAGCGGCGGAACCCCCGAAAAGCCCGGTTTTTTGCGGCTTTGCCGCAAAAAAGGCGCACGGAAAAAATTGGTGCACCCTACGCCCGGTTTGAGTTGACAGGGCTCGCCTTCGGGCTATAATGCAGGGTATGAAAATTACCGATGTTACCGCGTACGCCCTGAAGGCTCCGGTTGAAACAGAAACTTGTTTTTCGCAGGCATGGATCAGCCTGCGCAGTTCCGTAATCATCAGAATAGACACAGACGAGGGCGTCACAGGCTGGGGCGAGTCCCTGTGCCACGGAGGGCAGCCGCCGGAGATGGCAAAGGTCATCATTACAAGCTGGCTGAAGGAACTGGTCATCGGCAGGGATCCTTTCGATGTTGAGGTTCTGTGGGAGGAAATGTACAACCGCACGCGGCCGGTTGGTCAGGCGGGAATCATGATAAACGCTATAAGCGGCGTGGATATTGCGCTGTGGGATATTATCGGAAAGGCTTTGCGCCAGCCCATCCACCGCCTTATCGGGGGCGCTTTTCGCAAAGAAGTAAAAGCCTATGCGACGGGTTTTTACCGGTCAAGGGATTTTACCTTTGAGAAGGCCGCCGGGGAAGCGCGGGGTTATCTGGCGCAAGGTTTTCGGGCGTTCAAGCTGAAGGTGGGGTTTGGCGTTGAGGAGGATATAGCGTATATTCACGCGATGCGCGAGGCTGCGGGGCCTGATATTTGCCTTATGGCGGACGCGAACAGCGCCTATAACGCGGCGGCGGCCCGGCGTATTCTCTACGAGTGCAGGGACGCGAAACTGCATTTTTTTGAGGAGCCTCTTGCGCCCGAAGATATTGAGGGCTATAAGGAACTGAAAACCCTCAGCTCCACATACATCGCCGCGGGCGAGCAGATTTTCGGCAAAACCGGATTCCGCCGCTGGATTGCCGGGCGCGCGCTGGATATTTTACAGCCCGACCTGTGTTCTTCCGGCGGAATCACGGAGTTGAAAAAAATAGCCGCGCTTGCGCAGGCGTATAATACAATGCTTATTCCGCATGTCTGGGGATCGGGCATAGGTCTTGCCGCGTCGCTGCAATTTCTGGCCGCGATTCCGCCGGCCCCGCTCTGCCTGCGTCCGCTGCAGCCTATGCTTGAGTATGACCAGTCGGAGCATCCCTTCCGGCAGGACCTCATTTTCGGCGCAATCAGGATGACGGACGGTTTTGTGAAAATACCCGAAGAGCCGGGAATCGGCGTAGGGGTAAACGAGGATGTCATCAGGCGGTTTAGCTCTTAGAGCTTTGACCGGACTAAATGGCAGGATATAAAAACCGCGAAGTCGGCGAAGGCGAAAAAGCAAGGGAAAAAAGCCGGAATCCGCTGCCATAATTTTTCTGCACTATAACAAATGAGCAGGTTTTCTCTTGACATATTTCCCGGTTTGCCGTATATTCCATATATGAACATATGTTCATATATGGAGGTATCATGAAACATGTGAAAACCAGGCCGGCCGGCCGGAAAACCCCGCCTTCCGGGACGTGCTGCCAGACCGTCCACGAAGACCAGGTGCTGCGCGTGCGGGAAGATCTTCCCCCTGAAGAAATTCTGTACGACCTCGCGGATTTCTTCAAGGCGCTTGGCGATATGACGCGGGTCAAGATTTTGGAATCCCTGCGCCGCGGGGAACTGTGTGTGTGCGATCTCGCCGCGATTCTGGGGGCTTCCGCATCGGCTGTATCCCATCAACTAAAAATTCTGCGGCTCTCCAATTTTGTCAAAGTGCGCAAGGCGGGAAAGTCGGCGTACTACCGTTTAAGCGATTCTCATGTGTCGGATATTCTGGAGCGCGGCCTTGATCATGTACAGGAGGATTTATGAAACCGGAACTGAGGAAGATTATCATTCTGAGCGCGCAGTTCGCGGTCTACGGCGCGGGTTTTTTTCTTGAGGACGCCCTCGCGCGCTGGTTTTTCGCCGCGCTGTGGCTTCTCGCGGGTTTTCCGGTTTTGCGCAGGTCTCTGCGCAATGTGCTGCGCGGCAATATTTTCGATGAAAACTTTCTTATGTCGTCCGCGACGGCCTGCGCTCTGGCCATAGGCGCTTTTTCGGAGGCCGCGGGCGTCATGCTTTTTTACCGTTTTGGGGAGTTTCTTGAGGATTTGGCTGTGTCGCGTTCGCGGAAATCCATCAAGGCCCTTCTTGAGATTCGCCCTGATTTTGCGGAAGTCCGCCGCGGCGGGGAGCTTGTCCGCCTCGCGCCGGAAGAGGTGCGGCCGGGGGATATTTTTGTTGTGCGTCCCGGAGAGCGTATCGCCCTTGACGCCGTTGTTATCGAAGGAAGGTCCTGGGTGGATACCTCCGCCCTGACCGGGGAGCCTGTTCCCCGCCCGGCGCTGCCGGGCGGGGAACTTATGGGCGGCAGCATTAACGCAAACGGCATGCTTACCCTGCGGGCCCTGCGCACATACAGCGACTCGTCGGCCGCGCGCATCCTGCGGCTTGTGGAAGAGGCTTCCGGCCGCAAGTCGAAAACCGAACGCTTCATTACCCGCTTCGCGCGTTATTACACGCCCGCCGTCATGGGCGCCGCGGTTCTGATTGCCGCGCTGCCTCCCCTGTTCCTGCCGGACGCGGAGTTCCGCGTGTGGCTCTACCGGGCCCTGGTTCTTCTTGTCATGTCCTGCCCCTGCGCCCTTGTCGTGAGTATTCCCCTTGGGTATTTCGGAGGCCTTGGCGGCGCGGCGCGTAAAGGCGTTCTTGTCAAGGGATCCAACTTTATCGATGTTCTGGCGAAGGTGCGGACCATGGTTTTTGACAAAACCGGAACACTCACCCGCGGGCGGTTTTCCGTACTGGCGGTTTTGCCGCGCGCCGCGGACGCGGGCGCCTCAGTATCCGAGGACAAAGAGGCAAAGAGAATTTTGAATCTGGCGGCCCGGGCGGAGTCGGGTTCGAACCATCCCATCGCGCAGTCGCTGCGCAGCGCGGCCTGCGCCTCCTTTGCGGATACGCCTGATAGTTTTGAGGAGATTCCGGGCTTCGGGGTAAGGGCGCTTATAGGCGGGAGTAAGGTGCTGGCGGGCAGCGCGAAGTTTCTGCAAAACGAGGGAGTTGAGGTCACCGGGGAGGAAGTCTGCCCCCCGCGGGAGTTTCCCGCGAGCCTCAGCGTTTGTGTTGCCGAAAGCGGACGGTACAGGGGCCGCGTCCTTATAGGAGACACGACCCGCCCCGGAGCCGCGGAGGTGATGCAATCTTTGCGAAGAAAAGGCATGCGGCGTCTTATTCTCCTTTCAGGCGATACTCAAAAGAGGGCCGAAGAGCTGGGAAGAACTCTATGTATGGATGAGGCGCGGGGAGGGCTTCTGCCGCAGGATAAGTTTGCCGCGCTTGAGGAAATAAAGCAAAACGCGGCGGGCAAGGTCGCCTATGTGGGCGACGGCATCAACGATACGCCTGTTCTTGCCGGAGCGGATGTCGGCATCGCCATGGGCGGTTCCGGTCAGGACGCCGCACTTGAGTCGGCGGACATTGTGCTTCTGGATGATGATTTGGGTAAACTTGTACCGGCCATAGGCATTGCCGAAAAAACCCGCGGCATTGTTAGGCAGAACATAGTGTTTTCGCTGGCCGTCAAGCTGCTGTTTATGACAGGCGGCGTGGCAGGTATTGCCGGTTTGTGGGAGGCTGTGTTCGCCGATGTGGGGGTTATGGTGCTGGCGGTACTCAATTCGCTGCGGGCGCGAAGAATCGGTTGAGGCGCGGCCCGGCGATTTCCCCCGCCGATGCGGGGGAGACGCTATCACGGAAATATGCGGAAGGGGTATAACCGTCACGGCAATTGTTGCGCAATTGCGTTATAACCAAGATCTTTGCGGCCAAGAAAGAAGCGCACGGGTGACTTCTACCGCAATTTCCGAGGCGATTTCCCCCGCCGATGCGGGGGAAATCGCCTCTTCCATCCGGCAAAAAATTACGGTAATATCCCTAAACACAGGAGGCCCGGAGATCCGGAGCATGGGAGAGTTCGAAAAGGCCGGAGAGCTGCAATACATAGCGGAAAATCTGCTGACCCTGCGCAGAAGATTAAAACTATCTCAAAAGGATTTTATTCAGGCGTATCTTTGCGATAAGGGGACGCCCCTTATAAGCGTTCCTACGCTTTCAAATATTGAAAACGGCAGTACCGCCGGCGTTGAGGCTCTGGCGGACCGTATAGCCCGGAAAATGAAGGTTGACCGGGCGGTTTTTCTGGAAGACCCTGACAATTTCGCAAAGAATATTGAGCTTTTTTTTGGAGAGGTTCTGGGGGAGAAATCCCCGGCGGTGGGAGCAAAGGGCAGGGGCGCTACGGAAACCCTGGTGGAAGCGATTTCCGATTACCTCATGGACGCCATTATCCGCGGCGAGCTGCGTCCGGGGTCAAAACTGCCCCCGGACAGGAAGCTGGGCAGCCTTTTTGGAGCGGGAAGGTCCGCCATCAGGGAAGCCCTCAAGGTACTCAGCACTCTGGGAATTATTACGATTCTGCCGAGTCATGGAACCTTTATTGCTTCGGAAAGCGCGGGTTTTCTCCATCTGCCCCTTTCCTGGACCTTCCTGACAGGCGAAAGCAACCTGTGGCATCTTATTGATGTGCGGAATGTGCTGGAAACGGAGTCGGCCCGGCTGGCGGCGGAAAAGGCGGATGATAAGGCCCTGAATAAACTGGGACAAATTTACAACAAAATGATACAAGCCTTTCGGGAGGCGAATTTCAAAGACTTTCTTGACCTGGACATTGACTTTCACCTTGCCATCGCCGCCTGTTCCCAAAATCCCATCATCAGCGACCTCCTGGCGACTTCGCGGAAAATATTGAGCTATATCAGCCAAAGCGGGATGTTAACCATGGAACATTTACGGAATATTTACGCCGAACACAGTAATATTTACACCGCCATAAGCGCCCACGATGCTCCCATGGCAAAAGAAATGATGGAAACCCACCTTGCCAACGCCCGGCGGCGCTATCAAATCACTGCCCGCGCTACATGAGCGCGCGGGGTGCAATTATAGTAACCGCAATCCCCGGCAACAGGTGCACCAATTTTTTCCGTGAGCCTTCAGCAATTCCAAATTTAAACTCATGGTAAACTAAACACAAAGACCGGGGCGATAAAAAAAGCTCTCTCTAGCGGCGGACCGAAGCCGTTCGCTTTTTTTATCGCCCCGGCCATATCTGTAGCACCTGCGACTAAATATGGTATTGCTGTCTGGAAGCGTTTTTTATGGGTAAAAGCATTCAAATTGCTGACAATTTGAATGCTTTTGGGGATTGCAGGACAAATTTTTTCAAATTTGGAATTACTG
>JAISQU010000026.1 GCA_031274005.1 Spirochaetales bacterium | reverse complement strand
TTGCCCTATTTTGCAAGCACACGGCTTCGCCGTGCGATTTCCTGGCCCGGTTTGCGGCGTTTTACGCCGCAAATGCGCCCAAATTCCGAATTATAAGGAGATTTTGAACAGGCTCTAATCAGATTTGGCCCAGTAATCGCAATACGACTTCGGCGATGATGGCGGAGCCTATAAAGGTTCCGATAAAAACAACGCAGGCGAGGACTATGATGCGCCAGCCTGATTTTTTGAAGACGCCCAGGTCCTTGCCTATGGCGATGCCGGCGTAGGCGAGGATGGGGGTTGTCAGGGACATGAAGCTGACTTTTGCCATGGCGGCGTTGATGAAGGCGGCGCCGGGTACGGGCGGGTATGTCAGGATGCAGCCGAGGGTGACGATGTACGCGGCGGCGGGGATTTTGGGAAAGACTTTTGCAAGAAGGATGCCCGCGAGCGCGAAGGCGATAAGGATGAGCATTCCGGGGAGCGCTTCTATGATTGAGTTTTTGTAGCCGACGAGGTTTGCGATCAGGGACATCGCGCCGATGATGAGAAGAACTATAAGGGAATGGAGCAGTTTCATTATATGGCCTCCCTGTTTTTTTCGATTTTTTGCGTGTCCGCGCGCACGCCTTTTTCAGGGGCCTGCCCGTACTTTGCTTTATAGCATTTTCTGTAGAGCCATTCGGTTACGGGCAGGGCTATAAAGAGAGACATGTAAAGGCCGTCAAGGCCGCTTAACATGTTGCTGGCCGCGCCGAAAGCCTGAATCTGCTGCGCCATGTCGGGGAACATCGAAGAGAGCGTTCCGACGGAGGCTGTCATCATACTGGCGCTTCCGACGCCGGCTGCCATGGCAAGAGAGAATGGGTGGAAGGGCAGATACGCGGCGCAGAAGGTTGTAAGCAGGGCGATAAAAATTGTGCCGAATACGGTGCCGCAGATATACACGCCCATGACTCCGCGGCCTTCGGGGCCGTCAAGGCCGTACATGTCGCCGATAAGGGCGACGTTGGGTTCGCGGGCCACGGAGTGCGCGCCGCCTATGGCTTCGCGCTTGAGCCCCAGGAGGACCGCGACAGGAACGCCGATAAAGAGCGTGCCCAGGTTGCCAAGCTCCTGCAAAATGAGGGCCGGGCTGGCGGCGATGATTTTATCAAGCGTAGGGCCGACCAGCGTACCGTAACGGGCCATGAGAAGCAGCAGGGTAAGGCTGATGAGGGAGCTTGCGTCAACCATGTCTTTATGGCTGGCGACTTTGACAAACCTGAGCGTGAGCAGGATTCCCAAAATGAGCGCATAGAGCATGGGGACCAGCACTACCCTTCCCGGGCCGACCTGAAAGCTGATCGTTCCGATAAGCTCAGCAATGATGATTAGAACCAGGACGATTAAATGCAGCTTAATGTTTTTCATCTCTCCTCCTATGTAGTCTTGAAATATTCGTTCATTTTAGTCACATATTCTTTTTGCGTCAACAAGGGTTTATTCGCCGCGATGATTTTCTCTGCCAGCCCGGCGTTATCGCACAAAAGGTCAACAACGCTCAAGGCCATTGCCTTCGCCGGTAACAGGCAGGCCGCGGAAAAATCCGTTACCGCGAAATCCCGCCCGTGCAGCGCGCCGGTAACCCCGCCGATGAAGGGATGAATGGCGGGCATAACATGGGAAACATCCCCCATGTCGGTGGAGCCGGAAAAATGTTCAACCCGGCATATTTTAACATCAGGGCGGGCGAACTTCGCGTTATTGATAAAAATTTCGTTCATTTCTTCGGGACAAGTAAGGGGCAGCTGCCCGTGGCTGGTTTGTATAATGGTACGAGCGCCCACCGCCTCGCCGCCGGCGCGCAGGGCGCGGTCGATTTTTTCATGCGTGGCCTCGATGGTTTTCATGGTTTTTCCCCGGACGTAGGTTTCCAGCCGCACATCCGCGGGAACGGAGTTCACCAAATCGCCGCCCTTGGTAATAACCGGATGGACGCGGATGTGGTCTTCGTCTTTGAAGGTTTCACGCAGGGCGTGGATTCCCATAAGGCCCAGCATGGCCGCGTTCAGCGCGTTGATCCCTTCGTGGGGCGCGGCGGCGGCGTGGGCTTCTTTGCCGATATACTGTATGGTCTTGCCGACAAAGCCGTTGGAGGATTTTCCGATATACACGGCGGCCTCCGGGCTGTAGGCGTTGGAATGAATCATCATCGCCATATCTATTCCCGCGAGATCCCCGCGAAAAATAAGCTCCTGTTTGCCGCTGAGAAAGTGCAGCTTGCCTTCCTCGCGCAGCCTGCTGCGGTAGGCGATTTCCACATATTCCTCGGCGGGTACGGCGAAAAAAACGACATTGCCGCAGAACTCTTGTTTTTTCCGCAATTCGATCAAGGCAATCGCCGCCCCCATCATGGCGCCTAACTGCAGGAAATGCCCGCAGGTATGGGCCGCCCCTGTTTCGCGGTTCGCCGATGGCGCTTCGGGACAGCCAATGGCGTCAAGCTCTCCCATAATGGCGATGGCCGGGCCGCTTTTTCCGCCTTCAAGAACGGCTTTTACCCCGGTAATGGCCAGGCCCTCTTCGGTTTTCAGGCCCAGTTTACGGAAAAAGTCCGCTGTTTTGGCGGCGGTTTTTACTTCTTTATAGCCAAGCTCCGGTTCGCTGAAAACGGACTGCGCGTAATGTTCGATTTCCTCCGCGGCCTTGTCTATGCAGGCGCACAGGTCTTTTTTAAGCTCATTCCTGTCTGTCATACCAAACTCCTTTTCCGGCTTTTATTTTTTAGCGCCTCCCCGCGGCGCGGGCGCTTTCGCGTGAATAGTGTAACGCACTTTATCCGCCTTGTACCAGCGTCTTCCGGATGCTATGGCTTCCGGGCAAGAGGCCCTAAAAAAGTTTCTGCTGTATACAAAGGCCGATGGCCGAGAGCGACGGAATCCCCGAAAAGCCCGGTTTTTTGCGGCTTTGCCGCAAAAAATGCGCCATTATAACCGGGAAAAAGTAAGCGCCGTTACTCTGACACAAAACACTACCAGACTTGACATATTAATTTTTATTTATATAATAAATACCAACGAAACCAAACTAAACAGAACAAAACTGTTTAACAACGGAGGTCAATGTGAGGACAAAAAAAACGATTATGGGGAGGCTTGCGCGGACGGCGCTTCTGGCTCTGGTTTTTATGGCCGGCAGTCAGTCGCTGATTTTCGCCGGGGGGCGGAAGGAAGAGCCCGCGGCCGGGAACGCGCCGGTTACGATTCTTGTGGCGGCGGCGGCAAGTCTTGAGTATTCTTACGCGCGGGAGCTTGTTCCTTTGTTTACGAAAAAGTATCCGTGGATTACTGTGGAGGGTACCTACGATAGTTCGGGCAAGCTGCAAACCCAGATTGAGGCGGGGCTGGAGGCGGATGTTTTTATGTCCGCGGCGGAGCGGCAGATGAACGCTCTGGTTGAGAAAAATCTGGTGGCAAGGGAAACGGTAAAGCCGCTTCTGGAAAACAAGATTGTTTTGATTAAACCCGCGGGGAGCGCTACGGAGGCGCGGGATTTTAAAACCGCCGCCCTGGCCAAAACCATAGCGCTGGGCGATCCGGCGAGCGTGCCGGCCGGGCAGTACGCTAAGGAGGCTTTTACCAGCCTGGGCGTTTGGGAGGCGGTGTCCGCGCGGGCCAGTTTTGGCACGAATGTTACCGAAGTGCTCAACTGGGTGGGCGAAGGCAGCGCGGACGCGGGGGTGGTTTACGCCACCGACGCGGCTACGACGAACAAGGTTGAGGTTATCGCCGAGGCGCCGGCGGGGAGTTTGGCCCAAAAGGTTATTTATCCTGTGGGCATGGTGGCGGCCTCCGCTCATCCCGAAGAGGCTCGGCTTTTTATTGATTTTCTCGCCTCTGGGGAAGCCCTGGCGATTTTTAAGGCTTACGGCTTTTCGCCCAATAATTAGGCGGGAGAACGGGGGCGGCTGTGGATTTTTCGCCTGTTTTGATTTCGCTGCGAACCGCGGCGGCGGCGATTGTTTTTACTTTTTTTCTGGGCGTCTTCGCCGCGAAAGCGGTAGCGGGTATACGCAGCAAAGAATGTAAAATGATTCTTGACGGCATACTGACGCTGCCGCTGGTTCTGCCGCCCACTGTGGCGGGATTTTTTCTGCTTTACATCTTCGGCGTGAGGGGGCCGGTGGGGCGATTTTTTCTGGATTATTTTAGCGTAAAAATCGCCTTTTCCTGGAGCGCCACGGTGCTGGCCGCTGTGGCGATTTCCTTTCCCCTTATGTACCGTTCCGCGCGGGGCGCTCTGGAACAGGTTGATCCCAATCTTGTGTACGCGGCGCGGACTTTGGGGATGTCGGAATGGGCGATTTTCCGGAAGGTAAGCCTGCCCACCGCCATGCCGGGTGTCGCCTCCGGGGGCGTTCTGGCCTTTGCGCGGGGGCTGGGGGAATTTGGCGCGACGGCCATGATAGCGGGAAACATCGCGGGAAAAACCCGCACTCTTCCGCTGGCCATTTATTCCGCGGCAGCCGCGGGCGATATGGATACGGCTTATAACTATGTGCTTATTATTGTGATTGTGTCCTTTGTTGTGGTCGCGCTTATGAATTATTTTACCGCGAAGGAAACCCGGAGTTTCGGGAGGCGCGGCAGGTGAGCGTTAGGGTTTCCATTAAAAAGCGGGTGTCCTCGAACTTCCGGCTGGAGGCGGAGTTTCAAAGCTCCGGCGAATGCCTGGGCATTCTGGGCGCTTCGGGCTGCGGAAAGAGCATGACCCTCAAATGTATAGCCGGAATCGAAACTCCCGACGAGGGGCATATTTCCCTGAATGGCCGGGTGGTGTTTGACTCGGCGAAAAAAATCAATCTGCGGCCCCAGGCCCGCCGGGTGGGGTATCTGTTTCAGAGTTACGCCCTTTTTCCCCGGATGACCGTGGGGGAAAATATCACCGCGGGACTCCCCTTCTCCCGGCGGGAGCGCTGCCGCGTGGCCGGGGAATGGACGCGGAGGTTCGGCCTCGGCGGGCTTGAGGGCCGTTACCCGGACCAGCTTTCCGGCGGGCAGCAGCAAAGAACGGCGCTGGCCCGCATGTTGTGCCGGGAACCCGAAGTTATTCTTTTGGACGAACCTTTTTCCGCCCTGGATACCTTTCTGCGCGAACAGATGCAGGTACGGCTTTTGGAACTGCTGGAGTCGCGGCGGGACGTTATTATGGTTACGCATAACCGGGACGAGGCTTATAAGCTTTGCCCGCAGATGCTGGTGATGGACGAGGGGCGGGTACTGAAAAAGGGGCGCACCCGTGAGATGTTTCTGTCCCCCGGCTCGGTACAGGCGGCACGGCTTACGGGCTGCAAAAATATTTCGCCCATTACGCGGACAGGGGAACGGGAAGTTTTCGCCCGCGATTGGGGGCTTACCCTGCGCACAGCCGAACCGCCGGGCGAGGATATTACCCACGCGGGAATCCGCGCGCACGATTTGGTTCCGCTTTGGGAGGACGGCCCGGAAGCGGCCAGACTATCGTACAATGTACTTGATGTAGCGCCGGTTCAAAGGGCCGAAGACCCTTTTGAGCATATAGTTCTGTTTACCAACGCCGCCGCGCGGGGCCCGGAGGAAAAGGGCCTGATCTGGTGGAAGTGCAGCAAATATATGTTTCAAGACATTCCGAAGCGGCTTTTTATCCCCCCGGAATTGATACTTCTGCTGCGTGATGATAATATAGCGGGCAGTTTGAGAACACTTACGGAGGAGCGGCCATGAAACTGAGCGCGAGGAACCAATTAAAGGGAACGATTGTGGGCATCAAGGAGGGAGCGGTTAACGGGATTGTTGTGCTGGATATAGGCGGGGGAAACAAAATTTCCGCCACCATATCAATGGACTCGATTAAGGAACTGGGCCTCGCGGAAGGCAAGAGCGCCTACGCGGTTGTCAAGGCGACATCTGTGATGATTGGGATTGATTAGCAGTCCCCGGAGGCGGAGTTCCAGCTTTTTCTATTTCGAAGTTTACACGTATTTAACATAATCCTCACAGAATTTTAACACAAGAAAGTCAAAATAGAATCGGTATATTCCACTATACGGGAGAAACGCCGGTTATGATAATGGGGTTTTTGAAACCAAGCGGCCTATTCATCGTTCTAGTATTTGTCATTCTATCGGGGTGTACAGATAATTCTATCGATTCGTTAGAGATTGTTTCCGGCTCGGAAAACAGGGAACTGGAATTCCTCATAAAAGATTTTTGTGATAAAAACAACGCCGCCATAAACATAAGCTATATGGGTTCCCTGGATATTATGAAAATTCTGAGACAGGGCGGCAAGGGATACGACGGGGTTTGGCCGGCGAACAGTATGTGGATTTCCCTGGGGGATACCTCGTTCAAGGTTAAGCACACCGCCAGCATTTACCAGACCCCGGTGGTGTTCGGAATAAAAAAGAGTATCGCACGGGATTTGGGGTTTATCTCAAAAGACGTTTCGGTCAACGATATACTTAAGGCCATAAAAGCCAGGAGCTTTAGCTTTTGCATGACCAGCGCGACCCAGTCAAATTCGGGAGCCTGCGCGTATATCAGTTTTTTGTACGCCTTTCTTGGGAACCCGCAAATGATAAGCGCAGGCGATCTGGACAACCCGGATTTGCAGCGGGCCGTAACTGAATTGCTTGGCGGCGTTAACCGGTCATCCGGCAGCTCGGACTGGCTGAAAGATTTATTTTTGGCATCCGATTATGACGCCATGGTAAACTATGAGACCTTAATTATAAGCGCGAACAAACGGCTCAGGGAAGAGGGCCGGGAGCCCCTGTACGCGATTTACCCCAAAGAGGGGGTAGCCATGGCGGACTCGCCCCTGGGCTACATTGACAACGGGGATCCCCGAAAAGAAAAATTATTCAAAAAGTTTCAGGAATATTTACTCTCCAGGCCCATCCAACTGGAAATCCAGAAAACCGGAAAACGCACGGGCTTTATCCCCATAAGCGGCGAAAACAACATTATTTTTGATAAAAATGACGGGATTGATATAAACAGAACCCTGTCTATAGTGAAAATGCCCGGCGCGGATACTATAGAAATGGCCCTGGAATTGTATCAGCAAAGGCTTAAAAAGCCTTCTCTTACGTTTTACTGTCTCGACTTTAGCGGCAGCATGAGCGGCCAGGCAGAGAAGCAGCTCAAGGAAGCCTTGCGGAATTTGCTGGATCAAAATATTGCCAAACAAAATTTATTGTCCGCCGGCAGAAGGGATGAACATGTTTTTATCCTGTTTAGCGGCGAGATACGTGAAATTATCGCGGTTTCGGGAAACGATCCCCAGCAATTGCTTAACGTATACAATTACATTAATTCAGTACCTCCGGGCGGCGGGACGAATATCTATCGTCCGGTTATCAAGTGCCTTGAAATAATGAGGGCCTCGAACATAGAAGATTATATAAGCGCTGTTATCCTGATGACCGACGGCGAATCCAGTGATTATTCCGGCGAGTTTAAGAGAATTTATGAGGCAAGCGGTTTGGATGTGCCCGTGTTTTCCATCATGTTCGGAGAGGCGAATCCGGATCAACTTACTGAACTTGCGGCGAGGACAAAGGCAAGGGTTTTTGACGGGAAAACCGATTTGGTAACGGCCTTTAGAAACGCCAAGGGGTATAATTGATGTGAAAAAAGTTAATCCGTTATATGTTATTGTTCCGCTATTAATCTCCATTGCCGTATTTGCCGCCGCCATGCTTGTATTGAAATGGAGCATTTTCATCTGCGCTGTTATGGCGGTTGGCCTGTATCTGGGCTTAAGCTTTTTATCAACTCCCGTTTTCAGGCTGGGCGGCGTAAATATCAATCAGTATAAAAACAAAGAAGAGATACTAGGGCTTTTGGAGGAAGGCGAAAGAGATCTGGGTTCCATCAAAGGGATAAGCGATAAATCAAAGGACCATCGAATAAAAGAAAAAGCCCGGGCTGTTTACAGGGAGGGGGGTAAAATTATTGAATTTATCAAAAAGAATCCCCATAAGGCGGCCCTTGCCAGAAGATTTTTTCATTACTATCTGGATAAAGCCAATGAAATACTGACAAAGTACGATAATTTGACGAGCGTTGATATTGAAACAGAACATTTGGCGGCCTTAAAAACGAAAACAATCAACGCGCTGGAATCAATAGTAAAGGGAATGGTTTTACAATTTTCCCGGTTAATTGCAAGCGAAGTTATAGACATTGAGGCCGACATCAAATTGCTTGAAAACACTATCAAGATGGAGGACTGCCGTTGAAACTCCGCATTGCGGGACTTGTTATCCTGATTGTTATTATAACGTCCGCGTTCTTTTATCAGGTTTTTATAGGCTCAAAACCCGAAAAGATTATCATAGACGGTTATCTGGGCGGCGAAAAGACGGGGCTGTTTGACGATGAAAGATTCATCGGTGCCATGTCAACAAAATACGCGGCGGCTATCCATTACAAAAAAGCGGGTTCCATAGATATGGTAAGCGCCCCCCTTGATAATATAGATTACCTGTTCCCCTCAAACTATACGGCGCTGGAGCTTTACAAACAAAAATACGGTTCAGCCTATAAACGGGCGGAGGTTGTTTTTAATTCCCCCATTGTGCTGTACACCAGAAAAAGCGTGTCCGACGCTTTTAAAGCCCTGGGCTGGGTGCATACCGATGGGGAAACGGAATATATTGATTTGGGCGCCCTGATAAACGCCATTTTGACCGATACAAAGTGGAGCGCCATCGGCCTTGAGGAATTATACGGAAATATCTATGTCATTTCCACGGATCCCCTGAAATCCAATTCGGGCAATATGTTTGCCGGCCTTGTTGCCAATATGCTGGGCGGCGGAGAAGTCGCGAACGAAGAAAGCCTTGCGGTTAACGGACAAAAATTAAAATGTTTTTTTGGCAAGCTGGGGTATCTGGAATCCTCATCGGCGGATTTATTTAACAGCTTCCTCAAAACCGGAATCGGCGGCAAGGCTGTTATTGTGGGCTATGAAAGCCAGATA
>JAISQU010000020.1 GCA_031274005.1 Spirochaetales bacterium | reverse complement strand
GGACATAGCCCGAAAGGGCAATTGCTGCGCAATTGCGTTGGTTTCAGGCCGGTTGTTGCATTACCTGTAGGGTACTGGTGACTCTCTCCGCCATTTCCGGCGCCGAGATGCGGTTCGCCTATGCGAACCGCATCTCGGCTGCTTGTGCACCCCGCGGGGTTTTGGTAAACTGCTGTCATGGCGCGTTATTTTTTTCTCGATTTTGACGGAGTCGTCTGCGACTCCATTCCCGAATGTTTTGTCTCCTCCTGCAAAGCCTACCGTGAACTCATTTTGGGCGAAACAATAAACGCGGTTCCCCTGCGGGACAGAAACCTCTTTTACGCGTACAGACCCTTCATACGCTCCGGCGAAGACTACCCCCTTATCCAGGACATGATACGACGCGGGGTCTCGGCGGACTCTCAGGAAGTTTTCGACGCCGAGATCATCCGCGCCGGCGGCGAAAAAATGAACAACTATGGCCGGCTCTTCTACCAGGCGCGGGAAGAGTTTCTCGCTCAGGACCGCGGGTACTGGCTCGACCTTAACCCCCTGTTCCCCGGCATGGCGGATATCCTTCCCAAAGTGGCGGACAATGAAAATTTCTATATCCTTTCCACAAAAAAACCGCCCTTCATCAGGGAAATTCTCTCCCACCACGGCATAAACTGGGACATAGAGCGCGTCCTGTATCCCGGAGAAAAGACAAAAAAAGAAGTCATTGAATCGGTTGCCGGCCCCGGCGGGGAGGCGGTCTTTGTCGACGACCAGCTTGATCATCTGCTTATCGCTTCGGCCAATAAAAACATAATCTGCCGCCTTGCAAATTGGGGTTATGTCAAAAAAGCCTGGCTTGAACAGAAAAACATCCCCGTCATCGGCCCCGGCGATCTGGCCCGGCTGGTATCGCCATTCTTCACCTTTGTGTAATTTCCGCGCCTTTGTGGTTTTTTTATCTGTATTTTTAGTCCGGTCAAAGCGCTATGCTGTGATAAAGAAAATTCTATTCTCCGGAGCTGGTTCCAAAATTGCAAAAAGCCCGTGGGGCGCAATGGGATTGGAGGGGCGCGAAGCGGCCGCGTAAGCGGCGGAACCCCCGGAAAGCCCGGTTTTTTGCGGTTTTGCCGCAAAAAATGCGCACGAATGATTACGGTTTTCATTTTGGAACCAGCTCTCCGGAAAGGGAATTATGCCGCCTATGGGCTTACAAAACATTTTAGCTGTGCTATGATATATCATAAAAATTTGAGGAGGTCTGTGAGGATGAAGGACTATATAAATTTTAATTTTCACATGTATACGGAAAATGTTTTTGGCAGGGGGACGGAGGAACAGGCGGGCGAGCTGGTAAAAAAGTATGGCGGGACAAAAGTTCTGGTCGTATACGGCGGAGGCAGCGTCAAAAAAAGCGGATTGTATGACCGTGTCGCAGCTTCTCTTGACAAGGCGGGCGTGAAGCATGTGGATTTTGGAGGAGTCAGGGCCAATCCCACCCGGTCTTTCGCGTACAAGGCAATAGAGTTTGCCAAAAAAGAAGGCGTAGACTTTGTTCTCGGCCTTGGAGGGGCAAGTTCCATTGACACGGGCAAGGCCGTCGCTCTGGCTATGGTGTATGACGGGGATGTCTGGGATTTTTACTGCGGGAAAGTCCTTCCCAAAAAAATGATGCCGGTAGGCGCCATCCACACCATCAGCGCGGCCGGCAGTGAAAACTCAGGTTCCACAGTGCTTGTTGACGACATAGGCGACCGCAAAAAATACGGCACAATGTTTCCTGATGTGGCCCGTCCTGTTTTTGCCATCATGAATCCTGAACTTACCTACACGGTTCCCGCGTATCAGAAAGGCGCGGGCGCGGCGGATATGTTTGCCCATACCCTCGAACGCTACCTTCAGCGCAAGTCATGCAGCCTTGCCGACGAGTTCGCCTTTGCGGTTCTGCGCAATGTGGTAAAATACGCGAAAACCGCCATAACTAATCCAACGGACTATGAGGCCCACGCGGAGTTGATGCTGACGGCAGCCTATGCGCATAACGATGTGACGGGTCTGGGCAGAGCCCCCGGCGGTTTTACCATTCATGGTCTGGAAATCAATTTGAGCGGCCGTTTCGATACCACGCACGGCGCGGGCATAGGCCTTGTTATGCCGCCGTGGCTTACCTACATAGTAAACCATGGCAGCCTTGAGGATATTATGCGCGTGGCGCAGCTGGGCGTTCATGTGTTTGGCGTCATAGCGGATATGGCGGACCCGAAACGCGTCGCGCTTGAAGGCATACAGCGTATGCGGGAGTGGCTGCATTCAATCGGCATGCCCCTGACCCTGACGGAACTGGGCGTAAAAGACACCCCGGAAGAGATCGCGAAATATGCCAGAGCCAATGCCGAGGGCGTTATGACAGGCTATCTGGACCTGGATAAAAAAGCCGTTACGGAAATTTTCGCTTCGATAAAATAATCCTGCGCGCATAAAAAAATAACCGCAAGGCGGACAGCCTTTGCGGTTTTTTCGTTCTCAGCGTTTTCGCAGATAGATTCGCAGTTTTTCCAGCACCGCGTCAAAATTAATGGGTTTGCCTATATGGTCATTCATTCCGGCGGCAAGGCATTTCTCCACATCCTCGCGAAAAACATTTGCCGTCATGGCGACTATGGGTATGGTTTTTGCCTGCGGAACACCAAGGGCCCGTATGCGCCGCGTCGCCTCGTAGCCGTCCATCTCCGGCATGTGAACATCCATAAAAATCATATCATACTGCGCGGGCGCCTCTGCGAAAAATGAAAGCGCCTGTGCGCCGGACGCCGCGCAGTCTATTTTCATGCCGGTGGGTTCCAGCAGAGCCAGGACTATTTCGCGGTTTATATCCACATCCTCGGCAAGGATTATTCTGTATTCGCTGAAGTCATCCTGCTCTTCGGTTTCCGCCGGCGCGCCGGGCCGAAGCTCTTCCGCGGGAAGCGCCTCCTGCGCGGGCGCCCCGCCTCCGCGCTTTGCCTGAATTGTAAAAATAAAACGGGAACCTTTCCCCAGCTCGGATTCTATCCTGATGCCGCCGCCCATCATTTCTATAATGCGTTTTGATATTACAAGGCCCAAACCCGTACCGCCGAATTTGCGGGATATATCCCCGTCGGCCTGCTGGAACGAGGAAAACAGATTGTTTTGCTGTTCAGCGCTGATGCCTATGCCTGTATCGCTTACCTCAATCTGTATGGTGCAAAGACCATCTGTTTCGCCAAGAAGCGCCGCCCGAAAACCGATGACGCCCTCCTCCGGGGTAAACTTGACGGCGTTTGCCAGAAGGTTTGTTATGACCTGGGCCAGACGCTGGTCGTCGCCGACAAGGATGGAGGGAATATGGGGATCAATATCCAGGGTAAAGGTCTGTTTTTTCTCATCTACCCGGAAACTCATGACATCGGCGGCCTTTTGCAGCATTTTCCTGAAATCAAATTCGTCAAAAGAAAGTTCAAGTTTGTCCGCCTCAATTTTGGACATATCCAGTATGTCGCCTATGACGCCCAAAAGATGCTGCGCCGCTTCGTCTATTTTTTTCAGGCAGTAATTCTTTCTTTCGGTATCCGCGGATGTTATGGCGATGTTTGTCATGCCGAGGATAGCGTTCATGGGGGTACGCATTTCGTGGCTCATGTTGGCCAGAAAATTGCTTTTTGCCCGGCTTGCCGCTTCGGCATCCAGCTTCGCGCGGGTAAGCAGAGAGACATCGCTTAAAATCAGGATAACGCTGCCGTCCCCGGGCCGGGTATCCCCCCCCGCGCTCGTGCGCTGAAGGCTCAGCGCGTAGTTGTAAATATGGGCCTCCTCCGCGGCGGCTAAATCCGGC
Source organism: Spirochaetales bacterium (assembly GCA_031274005.1). Lineage (GTDB taxonomy): Bacteria > Spirochaetota > Spirochaetia > DTKZ01 > DTKZ01 > JAISAF01. The sequence continues at coordinate 19,642 of JAISQU010000020.1, read as the reverse complement.
AGTGTAATGGCGGCGGTGTAAACTCCCCGGTTTGCGCCATCAGGCCCGAAGAGGATAGCTGCCTGAGGCTCCAGTTCCGCTGAAGCGCGGGATGAAATAATATACGCAAGAAGATTCGCATCCCCGGGATCAAAGCCGTGCCGGGTAAAAAAATCGTTCATGGCGCGGTTGGCGTATAAGAGCTTTTGAGATTCACCAAAAAGCGCGAGGGCTTCCGGCACGGCGTCAAGATGAGAGCAGATAACATCAAGGGCTGTGTTGACGCCGGTGATGATACTCTGATAATCCCCGTACAGGGAAAAAATTTCCCCCCTTTCGGAAAGGCGGCCGGCGCGGGCGGAGTCGATAATATGACCGATGTTGCTGATAACGTTCTTGATGGAGTCGGACATATTGACAAAAGCCCCGCCAAGCTGGCCAATCTCATCCTGCCGCGTAATGATTTCTTCAGGCAGCTGCTGTATAAACTTGCCCAGGGCAAGTTTATACGCGTTGAAGGTAATAAGGCGCAAAGGCACGGTAACTATATTCTTTATGAAAAGATTAAAAACCATCGTAAAAAGAACAAGAAGCGCAACCAAAACAATAAGGCTGGTAAGAATGGCCTTCCATGCCGCATTCATAAAATCGCTTCGCGGAGTTTCTATCGCCAGGGCCCAGCGGGTTCCTCGTATGGGCGAGAAACCGAAAAACACTCTGCCGGCGGCGCTTTCTATGCCTACAGAGCCTGTCTGGCCCCGCCGCATCTGCGAAAGAAGATCGTGGAACATATTTTTAGAATCCTGGCCGGACAGAATGAACTCCCCTGAGCGGACTCTTGCCGAATCCCTGTGGGCCATCAGTTTACCCTCTTCATTGATGATGAAAGCCTCTCCGCCCGCCGCGATGTTGACGTTGGCCAAAACATCATTCAGTACATCGTAGTTATAGCTGCCAACCAGGTACCAGGCAATTGACCCATCCTTTAGAACAGGCGTCCCCATGATAACTTCCAGCGCGTCCTCGCCGGCAAGAGTATCCTCAATGACAAGGTTTTTTGTTTCCAGCATCATGGAAAACAGCTTCCGGTCCTGAATACCGGCCGGGCTTTTCGGGCTTCCCGCGCGCAGGCTTCCGTCCGGTTTGTACAGGGCAAGCCAGACAAACTCTATTCCGGATTTTGCCTGGTCCAGAACGGCCTGCCTGTCCGCGTCTGTCGCCTCGGGGTCTGTAAAGACGGCGTTGTCACGTATCAGAAAAAGCCTGTCCGCCAGCATGTGCAGGTTCCCCTCAATGCTTTGCGCCGCGCTTTTTGCCAGCGGCTTGAGGGTTTCCAACAGAATAGTATCGGTGAGGGAGTTCATGAAGTATATCATGACGGAAACCAGTACTAGGGACATGATTATAACAACAACAGTGGTGTTTAGCAGAATTCTGGTGCGCAGGTCTTTCTTCAAGCAGGCGTCCCCTTTTGTAATTTTTTATCAGATTTGTCCGGAAACTTTAGTTTCTGAAGCAAATCTATTCGGCAATAATTTCAACGGCCGCCACATGGGTGTCGCCTGCTTTAGCCTGACTGATGACGGCGGAAGCCAGTTGTTTGAATTTCTCATAAGATTCGGTGGCGCCGGTTACGACGTCAAGCTCCTCAGGATTTTGCTTATCAAGCAGCCGCGAGGCGTAAATGCGGGTATATTCGTTGGGATATGTTCCTTCGACTTTGCTCATGTGGCGCATATAATCCATGTCCCAGGATTTTATGAACCCGCTGGGATTTTTCGCGTTATATTCAATCGTGATGATTTTACTGTTTCGTACGCAGATGGTAACAAATTCTTTCCAGCCGTGAGAATCGAATCTGGCAGCCTCGGCCGTGTAGTAGCCGTCATGCAGACCGGAATCGCCCCCCGAACAGGAGAGCGCGAAAATAAGCGCGAACGGCAGGCAGAGCAGTTTCATTGCAGGGTCCTCGCTACGCGGAAACCGGTAGTATTGTCATACCGCAGGGACGGGTTACCCTCTTCCCGTGAAAAAACGGTGCATTTATCCGGGGGGGTAGAGACAGGACTGAGCCAGCAGCCGCCCCGCAGGACGCTGAGAGGTCTTTCTACAGGTACTTTTGGTACATAATGCAGCTCTGTTGGGCTTTCCGAGGCCGGCGGGTTTGTTGTTGATACAGGTATAGGCGGCGGCGGTATTACCGGGGTCGCCGGGTCCGGATTATCCAGGGGTTTGCGCACTGTGGGATATGTTTTTGTCGCGTCGATCTCTCCCGGATCCTGTCCTTCTACGGGCGTTGAACCGATAATATTCCCGTATACATCCCAGCACCATTCCCAGACATTCCCGCTCATGTCGTAGAGCCCCAGGCGGTTGGGACGCTTGCGGTCTCCGGCGGGATGAACCCCGTAATCCGGATTAAACAGCCCGACATTCGCGTTATCATTATACCAGGCGACTTCCGCCGGATTGCCGCTTCCCGCGTAGGCATAGTTCCACGCCGGATCTGATTGATCCCCGCCCCTGGCGGCAAACTCCCATTCCGCCTCTATGGGCAGCCTGAAGCCTGTTCTCGCCCTTTCCATGGTTATTGTGTTGGAGAGTTCTATGTCGCAGAGCAAATCCTGATCGTCGGGATTATTGATAGTGGTAGCGGCGTCTTTGAGCGGCAGTTTTCCCGAAGGGGAGGCCTCGACATATGTATACTTGTATGTAAGTCCGGTATCAGCCACGCCAACCATAGTGCCGACCATTTCGGTGGGATCGATAGGCGTCCACGAGTCGCTGCTGGCCTTGTAAATCCATATCCTGTGGTCATTGAGGTTCATGACTTCCGTTTTATTGGCAATGGAGTCGCCTGGCCCCAGGCTCAACTCCCCTCGGACATAATTGCTAATAACCGACGACGCCGGATCTGAAATCCCAAAGTCCGAAGCGGGGGGATTTTTGATCAGCGTTATGTCAATATTTTTATAGAGGTAGACGCACTGCGCGTCGCTGTGATTGGGGTCGGTATATTGGGTGTAGGCGTTGCACCAGACAATCGCGTCTCTCCAGCTTATCCCCGTTACGGGCAGGGTCTTGCCGGCGGCCGAAGGCGGGCCGCCGTTTGTGTTTGTATTCCCCTCCCAGCCCTTGTTGATGAATTTATAACCGTTCTGTTCCGCCCAGACCCGTACCGTGTACCAGAGTTCGTATGTTACCTCGTACTTGCCGAGCGCGTAGGGACCCAGCGAAACAGGCCGCCCCGAAATAAACACCTTTGAACCCGCCGTGTCGTTAACCGAAACCGTCTGCCCTGCGGGTATGACCGCGGCCATCTCCCGCCGCTCCATAACCACAGACTGCGGAATCTCCGGCTCAAAATAGGGGTCCGATTCGCAGCCCCCCAGAAGCATGGCCGCCGCCATGGCCGCGTAGAAAACTTTTATATACATATACTTCTTCATATCAATTCCTATATATAGTATATATCATATATCGGCCGGAACTGCAAAACCCCTTTTTGAATTTCTTTATAATATTGGAGTTGTTCAGAAACTCAAGTTTTCGGACAACCCGGTTTAGTATTTCATTTTTTAATAAGCAATTTCTTTAAGAGAAATATTAAAACGTAATATTATTTATCGAAAAAGTGAAAAAAGTGAAAAAATTTAGCGTTTACCCCTTGTCACCCGATATATAGTGTAGTATTATTCTCTTAGCCATGAATTATCCGCTACCGGTAGAGTGATATATGCGATGTCCCCGATGTGACGGTATAGAAGATAAAGTGCTGGAATCCCGGTCATTGGCAAGCGGCGAGAGCCTCCGCAGGCGGCGGGAGTGCCTGTCCTGCGGCTATCGCTTTACTTCCTACGAACGTATCGAGGAAAAGCGCCTTATGGTCATAAAAAATGACAAGCGCAGAGAGGTTTTTGAGCGGGAAAAACTTGAACGGGGTATACAGCGGGCCTGCGAGAAACGCAATATTTCGCAGGTGACGATTGAGGAGATGATTAATGATATTGAAGACGAGGCGGCGATGATAGGCAAATCGGTTCATGAAATCACCTCCCGGAAAGTCGGCGAGATTGTTCTGAAAAAACTGTACGCGCTGGACAGAGTGGCCTACGTCCGTTTTGCGTCGGTGTACAGGCAGTTTAAGGATGTGGACGAATTTGTACGGGAGATAGCTTCTCTTAAGGGGGGGGATTAAGAAATATGGATTGGCATGCCGCGGATGTACTTAAGGATATGCCGTCTTCAGGGGTCAGAATGGTTATCAAGCGTTCCGGCGCCCTGGAAAAGTACAAACGCGGGAAAATAAAAACCGCCGTCGCAAAGGCGATAACGGCTGTCCGTGGGCGGCAGGACGAGGCGTTTGCGGAAGAGCTGACGTGCAAGGTCGAGGAAAAACTGAAAACCTTTATGGAAACGCGGCATCCCAACTCCGCGCCCGCGATTGAGGAAATTCAGGACATTGTGGAGACGGTGCTTATTGAAGAGCGCCATGTTGATATTGCCAAGGCCTACATTCTGTACAGGGCGCGGCATGAGGTTCTGCGGGACAAGAAGAAACTCATGCTGGACATCAACTTGACCATGGACGGTTACCTCTCACGGTCGGACTGGCGGGTCAACGAGAACGCAAACGTCAACTTTTCTCTGGGAGGGCTCATCCTCCATAACTCCGGCACGCTTACGGCGAATTACTGGCTGAAGAACATTTATTCAGAACAGGTGGCCCGGGCCCACCGCAACGCTGATTTTCATATTCATGATTTGTCCATGTTTTCGGGCTACTGCGCGGGCTGGTCGCTGCGCCAGCTTATAGAGGAAGGACTGGGAGGCGTGCCGGATAAAATCACTTCCAAACCGGCGCGGCATCTTTCGACCCTGATCCAGCAGATAGTGAATTTTCTGGGCATCATGCAGAACGAGTGGGCGGGCGCTCAGGCTTTCTCCAGCTTCGACACATACCTCGCTCCCTTTGTGCGCGTCGACGGCCTTTCCGAGGCCGAGACCGCCCAGTGCATACAGAGTTTCGTTTTCGGCGTTAACACTCCCAGCCGCTGGGGCAGCCAGGCGCCCTTTACCAACATTACCCTAGACTGGACGGTTCCGGAGGATCTCGCGGACATGCCCGCCGTCGTAGGCGGAGTCAAGCAGGAGTTTACCTACGGCGACTGCCAGCCCCAGATGGACATCGTAAACCGTGTTTTTATAAAACTGATGCTGCACGGGGACGCCAACGGCAGGGGCTTTCAGTACCCCATACCGACGTACAATATTACCAAAACCTTTGACTGGGACAGCGAAAACGCGGGGCTTCTTTTTGAGATGACGGCGAAATACGGTACGCCCTATTTTCAGAATTTTATCAATTCAGACCTGAACCCCGGGGATGTGCGGTCCATGTGCTGCCGGCTCCAGCTTGACAAACGGGAACTTCGCAAACGGGGAGGCGGGCTCTTCGGGTCCGATGAGTTCACCGGGTCTATAGGCGTTGTTACCATTAATCTGCCGCGCATAGGCTATCTTGCCGAATCCCGTGTGGATTTTTTCGGCCGCCTGGACGCGCTGATGAACCTGGCCTCTGAATCCCTGGTAACAAAGCGTAAAGTGATAAACAGGCTGCTTGATTCGGGCCTCTTCCCGTATACAAGGCGCTACCTTCAGCATCTGGACAACCACTTCTCGACCATAGGCATCTGCGGCATGAATGAATGCCTGCTCAATTTTATGGACAAGGATATTACGACGCAGGAAGGAAAGGCTTTTGCCCTTGAGATACTGGGCCACATGCGCCAGCGTCTTGTCACGTATCAGGAGGACACCGGCAGCCTGTACAACCTTGAGGCCACTCCCGCGGAAAGTACGTCCTACCGGCTTGCCCGGCACGACAGGGAAAAGTTCGCCGACATCCGTACATCGGGGGAGAAAGAGCCGTACTACACCAATTCGAGCCAGCTCCCCGTGGGATACACGGCTGACATCTTTGACGCCCTGGATCATCAGGACGAACTGCAAACCCGGTACACGGGCGGTACTGTATTTCACGCTTTTCTCGGAGAAGCCATTGAAGACTGGCGGACCTGCCGCAACCTTGTACGGAAAATCGCGGAAAATTACAAACTGCCGTATTTTACGATTTCACCGACTTTTTCGATATGCCCCCGGCACGGGTATCTCGCGGGCGAACACTTTAGCTGCCCTGCCTGCGAAGCGGAATTGCGGGAAGATCTTATGCGCAGGATAAACAAGCTTGAACAGGAACGCGACGCTGTTCTTTCAGGCGCGTAATATGCAAATTAATTTTTGGGAGGGAGAATATACTCTATGAGAAATGCAGAAACAATTACACAAGAGATTGATGATCTGAAGGCCAGACTCGCCGGTGTGAAGGGAACCGAGACGGAGGTCTATACCCGCATTGTGGGCTACTACCGCTCTTTGAGAAACTGGAACAAAGGCAAGCGCGAAGAGTACAAACAGCGCCTGCCTTTTATGGTGGAGGGCGCTTTGCGGGACTCGGCCTCCCGCGGGGCCGGCGCGGACACTGAGGCCGCGGACGCCGCTTTGAAGGATATTGCCGGATACAGGTACTTCTACAGAAAGACCTGCCCCAACTGTCCGCCCGTGCGCGACTTTGTAAGCCGCCTTCCTATAGAGGGGGAGCGCATCGACGTGGACACAGAAGACGGTCTGTGCGAGGCAATGGACAACGATGTGCAGTCCACGCCCACGGTAGTCTTCTACGACAGCGAGGGCAAAACAAGGCTGCGCAGCCATTCCGTGCGCCAGTTGGAAGAGCTCTTCGCAAGCGCGGTGTGAAATTCGGCCTTGTAAAAACCAGCCTTATTGATTATCCGGGACTGATTGCGGCCGCGCTTTTTACCCGCGGCTGTAATCTGCGCTGTCCCTATTGTCATAATCCCGAACTGGCGGAGGAAGGAACCGCGCCCGCCGGTATGCTGGAGGCCGGTGAGGTTCTGCGTTTTCTTCACGCCCGGCGCAAAGTTCTGGAGGGAGTGTGCATCTCCGGAGGAGAGCCGCTTCTTCATCCCGAACTGCCGGACTTTATCCGTGAAGTCCGCGGCCTGGGCTATAAGGTTAAAATCGACACAAACGGCATACTGCCGGACGTGCTGAAAACCCTTACCATGGATTATATCGCCATGGATATAAAAACCCTGCCGGAAAAGTACGCCGCGCTTGTGGGGCTGCGCGCCGGACGGGAAGATCCGGAGGCGGGAGAGTCGGCGGAGGGCGCGAAAATCGCCGCGGCGGTGCGGGAATCCGCGGCGTACATCATCGATTCAGGAATAGACCACGAACTGCGGACTACCGTTTCTCCGGGAATTTTCCTGGAAGAAGACATACCCGAAATCGCCTTACTTGTCCGCGGCGCGCGCCGCTATATTCTTACAGGCATGAAGCCATCTGTTACCCTTGACCCCGCCTACGGAAAATCCCGCGCGCCCTACCCTCGGGAGGCCCTTCAGCGCATGCGGCAGGCTTTTCTGGACAGGGGGGTAAACTGCCTTGTGCGGGGCGAATCCCGTTTTTCCTATCCCAAATGAAAAAGAATGATAACCGCGGAGCGCGCGGGGAATAGCCGCTTCTACTTTTTCTCCGCAAAAATTATCTCATTCGGATCGGCGCCGGCTGATTCGTCCGAAGAAAAATCAATGTCGTCTTCGCTGAGATGCTTTTTCCTGCTGACAATAGGGAGAATAAGAATTACCAGAGTAGCGATTACCATGGTCAGCGTTACGGGATTTGTCAGAACGGCGTCAAAAAATTCATTCCAGTAATTTCCTTCCGAAAGCGTAGCCCAGCGGCGGATGTTCTCTTCCATCAGCGGCCCCAGGACAAGGGCAAGTACAATAGGCGCTTTGGGAACTTTTCCTTTTGACATGAAGTATCCGGCAACGCCAAAAACCAGCATGACGCCTGTGTCGAACAAACTGTTTTTTATCGCGAAGGTTCCAATGATGCATAACGCGATAATGAGGGCGTTCAGAAGCTGCGAGGGAATTTTCAAAAGTTTGCTGATGTATTTCGCGCCCGGCATGCCTATACACAGAATAATGATGTTAGCCAGAAACATGCCGATAAAAATTACCGAAACCATTTCGGGATTGGTGGTGTACATCATCGGTCCGGGAACTATCCCGTGTATAATAAAAGCGCCAATCAAAACAGCCGTTACCGCGTCCCCGGGAATGCCAAGGGCCAGAAGAGGGGTCATGGCCCCGCCGGTACACGCGTTATTCGAAGCTTCGGGCGCGGCGATTCCTTCGAGCGATCCTTTGCCCATAAGATGACTGTGTTTGGAAACGCGTTTTTGCAGGCCGTAGGCGGCGATTGCGGCTATGGTTCCGCCCGCGCCGGGAATAGCCCCGATGACGACACCCACAAGGCTTGAACGCAGCAGAACCGCCTTTAATTTTCGTACATATTTGAAAGCGTCCCAGGTTTTCACAACTTTATCCTGCAAAAAACCCACGTCCCGTTCCTGTTTCGTTTTTTCGATATTGCCGAGCATTTCCGCCATTCCAAAGAGGCCGATCATCGCGGAAACAAAATCAATGCCGCCCAAAAGATTGGTGCTGCCAAAGGCAAAACGGGCGGCGCCCGTGTTCGGATCAAACCCGATTGTGGCAAGCAGCAGTCCGAAAAGCCCCGCAATAATTCCTTTCAAGGTTGAACCCGGCGAAACATAGGCGATAACGCTTATGCCGAACAGCGCGACGCCGAATATTTCCAGCGATTTGAATTTTAGGGCAAGATTCGCGAGCATAGGCGAAAAAATCGCCAGCACAAAAACACTGAGTATCCCGCCAACAACCGAAGCTACCGTGGCCATTCCGATTGCAAGGCCGGCTTTCCCCATTTTCGAAAGGGGATGTCCGTCAATTCCTGTCATAATCGCCGACGGCGTACCCGGTATATTAATAAGGCAGGCGGAAATTGAACCGCCGTAATTTCCCCCGCAGTATACACCCAAAAGCATAAGAATGCTTACCATTGGAGGCATCTTGTAGGTAAGCGGAACAACGATTGAAACCGCCATGATGGCGGTCAAACCCGGCAACGCGCCCACGATGATGCCCAAAAGCGTACCAAGGAAAAGCATCGCCATGACGCCCGCGTCAATAAACTGCCAGCCCAAAAGATATAAGTCAAGACCCACTTCAATTACCTCCAGTATTCAAAAAGCTCGCCCACGGGCAGGGGAATCCGAAAGCCCGTCTGAAAAACCAGATACAGGCTGGCTGTAATAATTACACTGTACAGAATTGACTGCCTGAGGGTTCCGCCGAAGATATAAATGCATAAACAGATACATATCAGGGAAGAAATAAGATACCCGCCGTAATCCAGAGAAACTACATAGAAAAGTACAACAAGAAAGAGTTTGAAAACCTTGACAAGTTTCTGTTTATCAATTCGCGGTTTAAAACTTTTCAACGCGCCCTTTCGCAGGGCCTGGTACATCAGTACTGCGGATAATACAAAAAGAACAAACGCGATAAGCCGGGGATAAAAAGCGGGGTTGCGGGCCAGGCTCATCGCGTTGTTTCCCTTCAGGCTAAACGCATCCGAGGCGAAAAAAACAAAAACCGACACGGCAATAAAAACGACGGCAACAACAAAATCCTTCACGCCCTACCTCCTGCAATAAGGGGCTGCCGCGGCGTATAACGCCGCGGCAGCCCCGCGCGGTTTTACGTTTTTACTTACCGCCCGCGTTTTCCGCCTGAATTTGGGCAAGCACCTCAGGCATAAGCACTTCAAGTTCTTTTTGTTCCTTCGAAACAATCTGCGAAAACTCCGCCGTTCCTTTGTAGGACGCGAGCATGCCTACAGCGGCGTATTTCTGAAACTCTTCGCTTTGCACGGCCTTTTGAATGGCTTGCGAAAGAATTTCAACAATTTTGGGATCCGTACCGGCGGTTGTGAAAAATCCCCGCCATACGGGATAATCAAAATCAAGTCCCGTAGCTTCCTTCAATGTAGGCACATCGGGGAAGGACGGATACCGGGTTGGAAACACAACGCAGAGCGGGCGCACTTTTCCTGAATCGACAAAGCTCTTGCATTCAGGGCCGCAGGTAATAAAGTCGACTTCGCCCGCGACAAGAGCCGTCAAAAGCGGCGGCGAGCCGGCCGGATATGAGGCGTAACGCATATTATCAAGGCCTATTGCCTGATTTAACTTTATCTGCGGCAGATGCCAGGTTCCACCCAGGCCGGTGTTTCCGGTTTTGAGTTTTTCTTTGGATGTTTTCAGGTGGTTTATCACGTCATTCATTGTCTTCCAGGGCGAATCGGAGCGCACCTGAAAAATGGCGACATCGTCGGCAACCTGCGCGATGGGAGTCAGCTTTTCGATTTTTGCTTCTTCGATTCCGTTAAACTTCATCAAAAGGGCGGTCTTCGAGTTAAAATACAGTTTTGATCCATCCGGTTTCGCGTTCGCCACATCGGAAAACGCCACACCGCCTTTCCCCGCCGGCTGATTGATGGGAACAACGGATACGCCCAGAGCCCTCTCAAGGGCGGGAATCAGGGCGCGCACGGTTAAATCGTTCCCGCCTCCCGCGCTGTTAGGAATAATGATACTGATGTCCCCCCTGGGGTACTGCACATCCGCTGCTCCTCCGGATGTTTCTTTACCTCCGCCGGCAAACGCGAAACACACCGCCATAAAAAAACACAGAACCAACGCTACTTTCCGTTTCATAGAATCCTCCATTTTTATTTTTTGCCCCCGCGCTTTTTAAGAAGCTCCGGGAACAAGAGTTACTGGTTTTGCTCATACCATTTGAAAATACTGGTGGCGTTTTCATTTCCGCAGCCCTGGTTGGAAGCCGCCTTGAAAACCTGATACACGAATTCCGACATGGGAGTAAAAGCGTTTTGCTGCTGAGAGCTTTCAATAAAAAGCCCCACGTCCTTCTTCATCAAATCAAGCCTGAAGCCGGGGGTATGGTCCGCGCTTATAAAGCGGGGCACGTTATTTTTGAAAACGAAACTGCCGCCGCTGGACTCGCAAATAATGTCGTACATAACATTCAGATCGACGCCGAGTTTTTTTGCCACGCACAGGGCTTCGCAGGCTACGGCGGAATTTCCCGCGTTGATCATCTGGTTAATCATTTTTATATTCGAGGCGCTGCCTGTCTCTCCCGTATGTACGATTTTCCTTCCCATTGCCTGAAAAACAGGCAGGTTTTCGTCAAAGAGGGATTTTTCGCAGCCAACCATAATGGTAAGCGTACCCGCCATAGCCCCCGCGACTCCGCCGGAGACAGGCGCGTCAATCACATAAATCTTCTTTCCCTTCTGCTTCGCGCACTCAGCTACAGCCTTCTTTGTGGAACCTTTCGCAGAGGTCATATCAATGCATACCGTACCGTCGCGCGCGGCGTCGATAAGGCCGCCGTCTTCGGTATACAAAGCAAGGATTTCCCTGTCGGCCGGTACAATAGTGATAATAACATCAGCCTGCTTTGCCAGCTCGGCAAAGCAGCATACGCTTTTTCCTCCGGCGGCTTCAATCTGCTGCGCGCTTTCCGGCTTGCCTGAGCACACCAAAAGCGGATATCCCGCCTTGCGCAGATTCAGCGCCATGGGAAGCCCCATATTCCCCAAACCGATAAAACCTATTGTTTTCATGTATACCTCTGTTCTTAAAGAGAAAATTCCACATGGTATTTTTGCCCCAGAGCGCACAGCTCTTCGTACACAACATCTTCTACGGGAATGCCGCCGGCTTTGCGTTCGGTGCGGCGGCGCTGCTCAATCTCGCCAGGCAGAAAGATCTCGCTTATCCCCTCATTTTTGGGAAGAGCCTTGATATCGCAAATCATCTGCCCTATACGCTTTTTGAAAACCTCAAGATCGGTAAATTTTGAAATATCGATGGCGCAGAAAAAATGCCCCACATTCTGGGGATTCACAAAATCGTTCCACATATTTCCCAAATACGGCCCGAACTGCGCGCCGGAAAGAATGCCGCACAGGACATCCATAAAAAGGGACAAGCCGTAACCCTTGGGACCTCCAATGGGAACGACCGTCCCCTGTTTCCCCAGATTCGCGTCGGTAGTAGGCTTTCCTTCTTTTGTCAGCGCCCAGCCCTCGGGAATGGGCTTTCCCAGTTTTGCCGCCAGGATAACCTTACCCATGGCAACAACGCTCGGCGCCATATCCAGCAGCACCGGTTCCCCATGTGTGGGCGCCGCTATCGCCAAAGGGTTTGTTCCCACGTAAGCCTTATAACTTCCCCAGGGAGCAATATTGGGCGGCGCGTTGGTAGCCGAAAGACCTATCATTCCAGCCTGGGCCGCCATATTCACATAGTAAGAAGCCATACCGTAGTGGTTTGAATTATTGGCAGCGATAAAACAAGCGCCGTTCACGCGCGCCCGTTCCACGCATTTTTCCATCGCGTATTTTCCCACCAGCATTCCCATGGAATTACAGCCGTCCAGGGTAAGACCCGCCGGATAATCGCGTTCGGCAACGATCCTGAATACAGAAGAAACAACCTTCGTTTCCAGCCGTTTGGAATAAACCGTCATGCGGCTTACGCCGTGGGATTCCACGCCGCACAAATCGGCGTCAACAAGGCAATCGGCCACAACAAGGGCTTCGCTTTCCGGAACTCCAAGGCTCATAAAAATTCTCTGGCAATACGCGCGCAGAGATTCCCAATTAATAAGGCGGGCCGGCATTAGTTTCCCCCTTTGATGTCGCAGGCGATTTTGTCGATCAGCTCCGCGGAAGGCGCTTTCTGGTCTATGGCGGACACTTCCATAATGAGGCGATACAGATCCACGCCGTGGCGCTTCGCCGCGTCCTCGAACAATTTCGCGAAACTTGAATGGCAGCCCGCGAGTCCGTATACAAGGTCAACCGGCGTGATGGCGGCGTGATAATTGTGCCGCGCCATGGCGGGAGCAAGCTCCTCATCGATAAAGTGCAGCAGGGTATAAAAATCAGCGCCGGTACGCACGCCGCGCCGGTTCATAATGGCAAGCGCAAGCTCGGTGGCAAGATTCCCCGCGCTGCGGGCCATGCCCATAAGACCGCAATCCAGCACGCCGGCCCCCGCCCTTTCCGCGGCAATCGCGTTAGCCGCCGACAAACCCAGGTTGTTGTGTCCGTGAAAAGCGACGGGTATTTTAATCTTTCCCGCCATTTCAGAAACATATTCGCCAACCTGCTCCGGCGTCATCGTTCCCGCGGAATCCATAATCGTAATCTCATCAAGCCCGGCGGCCTCAAGCTTCGCGGCCTCGGCGGCAAGTTCCTTCGCCGACAGGATATAACCCTTCATAAGCGAATACCGGCAAAAAAGCCCTTTCTTTTTTACGTATTTGATTCCTTCTATGGCGGAATCCCCATCGCCGGCGTTAGCCCCAACCCGCAGAAAATGCAGCCCCCGTGACGCCGCCAAATCTATATATTTCGGAACAGCGTTCCTGACGCCTATAAACATGCCAATCTCGGCCCTCGGCAGATACGGCTGCGCCACATCCAGATATTCATTATCCGTAAGCGGCGCGACAGAGTTCTGCCCCTCGTACGCGCCTATACCCAGCGCGTTTCCCATCTCAATAGTCGTAACGCCGCTTTTGATGAGTCCCTCTATCATCATCACCGTCAGTTCTTTGGAGAAGCCCTTCCCCACGACATTGGCGCCGTCCCTCAAAGTGCAATCCATCAGTTTCATGTACTACCCCTTAAAAATATTTTTATAAAAGCCGGTTTCAAAAAACCGGATATTTAGCGCATTTTTTGCTCGGCAAAAAACCGGGCTTTTCGGGGGTTCCGCCGCTTACGCGGCCGCTTCGCGCCCCTACAATCCCTTGCGCCCCACGGGCTTTTTGCGATTCTAAAACCGGCGTCTGTCGCTTTACACAACAGGATAAGTTGGCTCCCTGCCGGAAAAGACCTCGTCAATCCCCATCGCCGCGTCCATAACCATACGGACCATCGCCTCCCGCGTTACCCCAGCGCAGTGCGGACTCATAACGACATTATCCAGGGAAAAGAGCGGGCTTTCAGGCGGCGCAGGCTCAGGATCGCTGACATCCAGTCCCGCGCCGCCAATAACGCCATCCCTCAGGGCCCTGACAAGAGCGTCTTCGTCCACGATTTTTCCGCGGGCCGTATTAATAAAACAGGCGGCGGGTTTCATTAAAGCGAACTCTTTTTCGCCAAAGGATTTTGTTGTATCGTCTGTAGCCGGAATATGTATGCTCAGAAAATCGGCCTGCCTCAAAACCGTCTCACGGCTTGCCAGTTCAAGAACATCGCTTGCGAACCCATCAGGAAGAAAAGGGTCGCAGGCCAGAACACGCATCCCCAATCCATTACGGGCAATGTGCGCGACTTCCCGTGCGATTCTTCCCGCGCCGATAAGCCCCAGAGTTTTGCCGGAAACCTCGGTACTCAGCGCCGTATCTTTTATCGTATAGTTGCCGCGGGCGTATTCCCGCATTTTCAGAGGCAGTTTTTTTGCGCAGGCGAAAATAAGGGCAATCGTCTGTTCCGCCACCGATAGAGTATTTGCCAGTGGCGCATACACTACGCGGCAGCCATGCCTGCGCGCCGCCTGGGTGTCAATGCTGTCCACTCCCACGCCGTGCTTGGCAACAACTTTGAGCCCCGGACAGCCCGAAAAAACTTCTTCGTCAATTACGGCAACCCGTATAATGACGGCATCGCAATCCCGCAAATCTTCGATAAGGACGTGTTTATCCCTGCCGCGGCCCATTTTTACTTCGTAGCCTTTTTGCCGGAGGAAGTCCAAACCTTCTCCGGCAACGGTTTCAGGTATCAGTATTTTATGGCTCATACCTTCCTCTAATCGTCACTGTCTGTATCCGCGCCGGCAACCGGCGTTTTCGACATTTTCTTTTCCAGGGCCTTCAACCCGAGAGGAGCGGCAAGCGAGAGGATAATCAGCAGGATAAGAACAACGCAGATGGGTCTGCCAAAATAGTATGCAAGGATATTTTCATCCTTAGCCATGAGAATTGCCCGTTTGAATCCCTGCTCCGCCATGGAACCGAGAATAATGGCAAGAACAACAGGCGCGGTGGCAAACCCTGTTTTCCGCATGAAGTATCCCAAAAGGCCAAAGGCCGCCATCACGCAGGCGTCAAAATAACTCAGGTTGATGGCATAAGCGCCGACAACCGAAAGCACAACGATAACCGGAGCGAGTATACCCGTGGGAGCGTTGGCAACTTTCGCAACCCGCCGGGCAATCAGGAAGCCGATGATTCCCATAAGAATATTCGCGAACATAAAACCGAGGATAATGGCGTATGTGGTATTCGCGTTATCACTGAACATGGTATGGCCGGGAGTCAGGCCCTGAATCATAAGCCCGCCCAAAAGAACCGCCGCCGCGGAACTTCCGGGAATCCCCAAAGTAACCAGAGGAATAATCGCGCCGCCGGTAACCGCGTTGTTTGCCGCTTCCGATGCCCATATAGCTTCAGGAGATCCCTTGCCAAACAGCGCCTTGTTTTTGGACCAGCGCTTCGCTTCGTTATAACCGAGCCAGCCGCCAATGTCGCCGCCCGCGCCGGGAAGAATGCCAACAAAAATTCCAATGATTGAAGACCGGATAAGATTCGGCAAAGCTGTGATAATTTCCTTGAGGGTGGGAAGCAGCCGCCCCTCAAGTTTCGCGTTTATCTCGGTTTTTTCGCCCCGGCGGATGGCTTCGATATTTTCAGCCTGAATCAAAACCTGAGACAGGGAAAAAAGCCCGATAAGCGCCGGAACAAGCTGAATGCCTGACTCAAGTTCGGATATCCTGTATGTGAAACGCGCCACACCCACGGTAATGTCAAAACCGATAAGGCTTATGCACAGCCCCGCCACTCCGGCGATAAGACCTTTGAGCATATTATCGCCCGCAAGGGAACCGATAATGGTTAATCCGAAAATCGCTATAAGAAAATACTCCGGCGCGTTAAACATCAAAGATATACGCGCCAAAGGCGGCGCGATAAAAAGAAGGGCAACAGCGCTGAGCGTTCCGCCTGTCATTGAAGCGAAAGTGCTTATTCCCACAGCCTGAAGCCCCCTGCCCTGCCGGGTAAGCGCGTACCCGTCCATAGCCGTAGCCGCCGAAGCCGGTGTGCCCGGCGTATGAATCAGAATGGCGGTAATGGATCCGCCATAGATAGCCGAAGTGTAGAGCGCTGTAAGCATAATAAGCGCCGCCGTGGGCTGCATACCAAATGTAATGGGAATAAGAAGCGCTATACCCATTGTGGCCCCAAGGCCGGGAAGAGCGCCGATAAACATGCCGCCCACCACTCCCACAACAAGCCCTATCAAAGTCTCAATATTAAACAAATTCGTTAAAAGTTCCGCTGTAATCATAAGCGTTTTTCCTCATTTAGCGCGGGAATTAAGGCAGCATGACTTTCAAAAGCCGGACAAACAAACCGTAGACAAATAAATTAAGCAAAACATCGGTAAGAATAAGAGCGCGAATACTTTTTACACCGTAAAAAATCATAAAAACAGGAACAAATATAAAAGTCGCTATAAAAAAACCGGTAAACCTGATAAGCGCCAGGTAAATAACCACAACGCCAAACACAATAAGCGGCGTGCGAATAACGCGGAATTTAAGCAGGGTATCGCTTTTCAGCGTCAGCGCGGGATTTAAAGTTTTACGAATCCCAAAAAACACAAGCAGAACCGACATTATAATAAACGCCGCAATCATGACTTTGGGAAACTGCGCGGCCTCGGGATGAATTTTTGATGTCTCGTAAAAGAGAAAACCCGACAGAGCAGTCAGAAGGATACCGATATACACATCATTATTGATTTTACGTTTCCCGGCCATACACGAGACTCCTTGTTTTCCGCATACAAGCCCGCCACCTTACATCGACGGGGGCGGGCTTCAACAATGCGTAAATACTATTTTTTCCAACCCATGACGTCCGCCATGCCTTTCATTCTTTCTTCTTCATTCTTCGCATGTTTGGCAAAGTCTTCCGGCCCCATGTAATCGACATCCAGACCCATTTCCGCCATCTTGGCGATCTGTTCCTGATTGGTAATGGCCTCTTGCAGCGCCTCAGCCAAAATCTTCACGATTTCCGGCGGAGTGCCTTTTTTGCAGGCAAAAGCGCGCTGGCTGGAAATAACGATATCGCCGCCAATGCCCAGCTTGTTCCAGACAGGAACATGAGGCATAAGCCGCGAGGCTTCCTGCGAGAAGACAGCAATTGTTTTAAGCTCTTTGTTGTTTTCAGGTACCAAAACCTCGCCGACGTTAGCGGCCGCGGCATCTACATGCTTGCCCAAAAGAGCGGCATAACTATCCTTGAAACCATTGCCCGGAACCATAGTAATACCGGTACCCGCGGCCGCATTAAAGAGCTGCAGCAGGATGTGGTCGTCCGTTCCTACTCCGGTGGTCGCCATGGTTACGGGGTTACTTTTCGCATATCGAATGAAACTCTGCAAATCGGTAAAACGGGTTTCATCGGCGCGTATAGCTATAACGCAGAAATCGGTAACATGGTTGGCAAGCATCTGGAAATCGTCAATGGTCTTGCTTCTGCCAAGCGACGGGTCAAGATAGCCGGGATAAATTGTAGGCAGGTTAATCATGGCAAAGGTATACCCATCAGCGGGCGCCGCAAGTAATCTTTCCCATCCCACCCAGCCGGAAGCTCCGGTAGGGTTTGTAACATTTATCGTGGTTCCCAGCTTTTTCTCCATGTAGGGAACAACCATCCGCGCGCCGATATCCGAACCGCCGCCCGGCGCCCAGGGGCAAATAAGGGTAATGGGTTTCCCCGCCGGAAAAGCAGCCGCAGAAGAACTTTCGCCCGAACCGCCCGCAAAGGCCAAAAACACTCCTGTACACAAAAGCAGACATACCACAGCAATCTTTTTCATCTTCTCATCCTCCATTTTGTTTTTTTTACTACAGATTTATTTTTTACTGTCGGTTTTACGTCACTATAAACCCATACGTGCAAATTGGCAAGCAAAATTTTCATTAAATTTTCAATAGCCTTGTTCGGAAACCCGATGGGGTTCCGAACAAGCCTGAGGCTTGTTTCTGTGTAATTGTGTCAGAAATTTAAGGATATAAGCGCAGGCCGCTTTCAGAAAAAGCGGTTTTTCAGCATGAACTCTGAAGGGGGTTCAGTTCGTCATATTTTTTCAGGCGGTCATTAACCGCAGCGGGATTTATCTTCCGCGTAATATCGGCGGAAATGAGTTCCGCCAGAAACACGGCAACGACACGGGAATTGTTAAAAGAAATATTGTTGAGTCCCACTGTCAGCAGAATATCGGCGCCTTTCGCAACCGGAGCGGTAGCTTTATCGGTTATAACAATTCTTTTTGCTCCGGATTTTTTGATAAAGGCCGAAATGTTTTCGGCCGCCTCGGAATAGCGCGGAAAACTGAAAATGACCGCGCAATCCCTGCGGTCAATATCAAGAAGCGGCTCGAAAGAACTTGCGTCGGCATACAAAACGGGGTGAACATGGGGAAGGTTCTGCGCAAAAAGGTGGGTAAACATGAAAGCAAGATCCTGGCTGCCGCGGGGGCCGACAATATATTTGTGGCGGCTGGTAATCAGACATTTCGAAATTTCTTCGATTTTTTGCATGCTGTTTCGTTTGAAAGTATCTTCGAAATTCTGCGTCATCACCCGCATCATGGACTGTACAAGGTCATCATCCGCCAGATAGGGAATAATGCGGGTCAGCCGCTCAAAAGGGGTTGACTGTCCGCCTGAGCCGTTCTCCATATGTTCGCTTATACGCGACTGAATATTCTTCTGTAAATCCGCAAAACCCGAATAACCCAATGACCGGGCAAAGCGTATCACCGATGCGTCGCTGACTCCCAGCTCTGTAGATATATCATCGGCTGTCATAAAACAAATCCGTGAAAGATTTTCCAGCGCGAAATCAGCGATGCGGCGTTCTGTTTTTGTAAGCCGCGCGTCTTTGATTTTATTTTCCAGGGAGGGTATCATTGGTTTCTGTATACCGGGAAATTCCCTGTCTGTCAATATATAGAGTTGTTCAGAAACTTTAGTTTCCGAACAACTCTAGTGTGTAATGCTCTGGCCCGTTTTCTCCAGCGCGTAACTCTTAAAGTTCCGCGCCCCGCTGTCAATCTCTATACCCGCAAGTGTTACATTGCCCTCACTCCGGTATTTTTCGGCGTAACCCCTGTCCTTAATCTGTTTCAGGGAAACTTCCGGGGGAGCTTTTTTAAGTTCCATGATCCAGACATTTCCCTTGTGCTTCAATACCAAATCGGCCATGCCCCTGCTGCCGCGCTCTTCCGCCTGAACATCAAGGCCGCAGGCCCATAAAAGGGTAAGAAGAACCGAATGGTAATAGCTTTCTTTTTCGTCGTAGAGATTAAAGGGGATTGCCGCCAGAGTGCGGTTCATGGCGGCAAAGGCCCGGTCAAAATCCCCGTCCTGAAAACCCATGAGTATGTCAAGGGCAATGCCGCTTTCCGCCGTTTGGTCGATGTTGTAAGTTCCCAAAAGAATAATCTGGGAAAAGCTGTCCCGTACTTCCTTGTTGGGATAATCCAAAATATAGCCGGACTCCTCAATTTTCTTTTTGAAGGTCAAATA
>JAISQU010000349.1 GCA_031274005.1 Spirochaetales bacterium | reverse complement strand
GCGGCGGGGCTTAGGTATTTCAGCGTATCTTCCTGTGTATTGGGAACAATCTGTACCCATTCGTTTGAACTTGCGATAATTTGTGTAAGCTCCTCCTCCGGAACATTTTTTTTCAGTTTGATGGTCAGGCCCTGGCTGTGGCACCTCATTGACCCTACCCTGACGCAGATGCCGTCTACAGGGATGGACGGCTTCGCGTTAAGGATTTTATTTGTCTCCGCGAAGCCTTTCCATTCTTCCTTTGTCTGCCCATCCGGGGCGGCCTTGTCTATCCAGGGAATAAGGCTGCCCGCAAGAGGCGCGCCGAAGTTTTCCGTGGGGATGTCCGGGCCCCGGAGGGCGGCGGTTACATGTTTGTCTATATCCAGAATGGCCGAGGCGGGATCAGCCAAAAGGCCGGCCGGCGAAGAACCCAGTACGCCCATCTGCGTGACAAGCTCCCGCATGTTTTTCGCGCCCGCGCCCGAAGCCGCCTGATAGGTCATGGAAGAAATCCATTCAACAAGATTTTCGCGGAAAAAGCCGCTTATGCCCATCAGCATGAGGCTGACTGTACAGTTTCCGCCGGCGTAACTTTTGATTCCCGCTTTCAGGCCGGCGTCAATAACGCCGCGGTTAACAGGATCAAGGACAATGACGGCATCCTCTTCCATGCGCAGGGTAGATGCCGCGTCTATCCAGTAGCCCTTCCAGCCAGAGGCGCGCAGTTCTTTATAAATCTTGGAGGTATATTCCCCGCCCTGACAGGAAACAAGAATATCCTGCGGTCTGAGTTTGTTTATGTCATAGGCGTCAAGAAGTTCTCCCGTACCGGCGCCCACATCCGGGCCTTTGCCGCCCGCCTGGGATGTGGAAAAGAAGACCGGACTGTATCCGGTAAAATCCTTTTCCGCCCTCATCCTCTCCATAAGGACGGAACCGACCATGCCTCTGTAGCCAATAAAACCGACGCTGAGCATACAATCTCCCTGATAGTGTTTTATGTTACCCTACCATACCACAGCGTTGTAAACAAGTAGGCGATTTCCCCCGCATCGGCGGGGGAAATCGCCCCCGGAAATTGCGGTGAAAGTCACCAAGCCTCTTCAGGCTTGTCCACTCGCGCTCCTTAAAATAATGCAATTGCGCAGCAATTGCCGGGTTAGGTATGCCCCTTCCGCGATTTCCGTGAAAGCGTTCCCGCCGCAAGGCGGGGCGGAAATTGCGGTGAAAGTCACCAGTGCGCTTCACGGTTG
Organism: Spirochaetales bacterium; assembly: GCA_031274005.1. Taxonomy (GTDB): domain Bacteria; phylum Spirochaetota; class Spirochaetia; order DTKZ01; family DTKZ01; genus JAISAF01. Next base: position 19,800 of record JAISQU010000349.1, on the reverse strand, counting down.
TCACCAAAGCTCCTGATTGCAATGCGCGCCCCGCGCGCCGTTCCGATAGGTACACCAATTTTTTTCCTGCAAAATGAAGAACCGCAATTGCAAAAAGCCCGTGGGGCGCAAGGGATTGAAGCAGAAATCCTTTTGGCGCAGCCAAAAGATTGTAGCGGAAAGCCCGGTTTTTTGCGGCTTTGCCGCAAAAAATGCGCACGAATGATTACGGTTTTCATTTTGGAACCGGCTCAAATGCTATGAGCAGGGCAAAAAAGGCGCATTGAAAAAATTGGTACACCCCGTTCCGATGCGCTGCCTCAAATCGCGCTCTTGTTGTTTTTTGTTTTTCCGGCAATACTATTCCAATGAAACGGGACGACTTCATTTTTACCATTGGCTATCAGGGCGGCGTCGCCATAATTGACGGCAACGCGAAGAAGAAAAACTCGGGCGCTTCGTATAAGGAGCTTGCGGAAAAAGGTTTGTACAAGGCGGCTTACTGCGCGGTTCTTGAGGCGGGGGACGCCGCGGCGCTTGATGAGTTTATCGCGTTTTTTAATGAAAGGGTTTCCGGCAGAACCTACGGCAAGGAAGACCTTTCCCGTCTTTTTGGCGTGTACGGCATTCCGGAAGGCATTGCGCGCACGCAGATCATCGACTGACGCGCGCGGGATACTATGAGTACGCCATTCGGTATAGATCAGAAAAATCTGCTTGAACGCTTTGTTCGCTACGCCGCCATAGGCACTCAGTCAAACCGGAGGAGGGCGGAGGAAAAAACGCCTTCCACCGATTGCCAGTGGAATCTCATCCGGCTTCTGGAAAGGGAGTGCCGCGCCCTGGGTTTTGACTCTGTCCTGGTCACAGCAGAGGGTTTTCTTATCGCGCGGCTGGCGTCTAATCTGCCGCCGGAACGCGGAAACGCACCGCCCTGCATAGGGTTTATGGCTCACGTGGATACGGCCTCAGATGCGCCGGGTTCTCCCGTGAGTCCGCGGGTGCACGAAAATTATTCAGGCGGGATAATTGTTCTCTCCGGCGGCGTACAAATCGACCCCGCCGACAACCCCTCGCTGGCGCGTTACAAAGGGGAAACAATTATAACGTCCGACGGCACGACGCTGCTCGGCGCGGACGACAAGGCGGGGGTTGCCGCCATCATGAGCGCCGCGGAATATCTTATCGCTCATCCTGAAATACCCCATGGCGAGCTGGAATGCATTTTTACGCCTGATGAGGAAACCGGCCTGGGCATGAACCGCTTTCCCCTGGACACAATTCACTCCAAAGCTGCCTACACCCTTGACGGCGACGGCGAGGGAACCGTTGAGGCGGAGTGTTTTACCGCGTGGAAGGCCGAAGCGCGGTTTACCGGCAAGGTCATCCACATAGGCCACGCCCGGGGGAAACTCGCCAACGCCGTGGCTATGGCCGCACGTTTTGTGGACATGCTGCCCCGCAGCGAAAGCCCCGAAGCGACCGACGGATCTTTTGGTTATTACTGCCCCATGGATATAAAAGGAAATCTCGAAGAAGCCGTGGCCGGGATTTTTCTGCGCGACTTCGACGAGGGGGAAATCAGGCGGCGGCTGGAGGCCCTGAAAGCCTTTGCCGCGGCTGTGGAGGCGGCCTTCCCCGGCGGGAAGGTAAGCATCAGGGAAGAGGAGCAGTACCGTAACATGAAAAGCGCATTTGCGCGGGATCCGCGGATTCTGGAATACGCATACAGGGCCGTGCGGGAGACAGGCATGGAACCCATACGCAAAAGCATCCGCGGCGGAACAGACGGCGCGCGGCTTTCTGAAAAAGGCGTCCCCACGCCGAATATTTTTATGGGCGGCGAAAACTTTCACGCCCGCACGGAATGGGTCAGCCTGCCGGCAATGGCCCGCGCCGCTCAAACGGTTGTGCGCCTTGCGCGTATCTGGGCCGGCGCATAACGCGCGCAGGCCCTGTCAATAGCCCCTAGTCCTCCTCGCCGTCCTCATAATCAGCATTATCAACGGGTTCTTCCTGAACGCTCTGGATAACTTCTTCGCGCATAAGCTCGGCGTCTTCCCGCTCTTTCTGCTTGGCTTCCATGATGAGCTGCATTTGCGCATCCAGGTCTTCCTGATTTTCATCATACAGCTTGAGGTTCCGGTATTTTTTCATGCCGGTACCCGCGGGTATAGGGTGTCCTATAATAACGTTTTCCTTAAGGCCGCGCAGATAATCCACAGAACCGCCAATGGCCGCGTTTGTAAGAACCCGTGTCGTCTCCTGGAACGACGCGGCGGAAAAGAACGAGTCTATATTAAGCGACGCGCGGGTAATGCCCAGAAGCAGGGGCCTGCCGATTGCGGGCTGACCGCCGTCGCGGACAACCTTGGCGTTTTCTTCGTGAAAGCGGTGTTTGTCCACATGCTGCCCGAAAATAAAGTTCGTATCGCCAACAGAGGTAATCTCGACCTTACGCATCATCTGCCTGATAATAACGCCTATGTGTTTGTCGTCAATACCTACGCCCTGAAGGCGGTAAACCTCCTGGACCTCGTCCATCATAAAACGCTGCAGGGCGTTCTCCCCCAGAATCTGCAAAACATCATGCGGGTCTTTGCTGCCGTCGCACAGGGGCTCGCCGGCTTCCACGGTATCGCCTTCGCGCACAAGCAGATACCGCCCCATGGGCACGAGGTGCTTGAACTCGTTGCCAAAAGCGTCTTCGATAACAATAATGCGTTTTGCCTTGACGATTCCCTTAAAACGGACAAGCCCGGAAATCTGCGCCAGGATCGCCGGCGTTTTCGGGCGCCGGGCCTCGAAGAGTTCCCCTACCCGCGGCAGGCCGCCTGTAATGTCGCCGGTTTTAACGCTTTCTTTCAGGAGTTTCGCGATTATCCGCCCCGCCTTGATTTTATCGCCGTCATTCACATTCAGATAGGACGCGCCGGGCAGAGGGTAGACAGCCAGAATCTCGCCCTTCTTATCCACGATTTGTATCCGCGGCTGAAGGCTTTCGCTTGTGTAATCGGTAATCTTCTTTTCGATATTTCCCGTATCTTCGTTGATTTCTTCTTTAAGGGTGGTTCCGAGAATAATGTCCTCAAACCTCACCGTACCGTCGAATTCCGCGATAATGGGATCGCTGAAGGGGTCAAAAGACGCGATGACCTGTTCCGCAGGAAGGAATTCCCCTGCTTTGGCATGTAAAGTCGCGCCGTTACGGACCTCGACCTTTTGCTCCTGGGCAATCAGGTGCATCCAAGTTCTGTCCTTCTCAATAAGGACATACGCGTTGTGTCCGGCCTGAATCTCTTCTTTCTCGCGTCTTAAGATATTCTGGCCCTTGACAACCTTGTCTCCGTCGTGAAAGTGCAGCCTGTCGCCCTTCTGAATTTCCAGGGATTCCAGAATGCGATTTACCAGAACATAGCCGCGCCGGGTAAACACGGCCTCGCCGGTTTCCAGCGTTACGGTTATTCCCTGAATTTCCCTGACCTTCACAGGGTACTTCAAATAAATCTTGTTCTCTTCCGAAGCCTTTGTCGCAGCCCCGCCGATATGGAAGGTTCTCATGGTAAGCTGGGTACCCGGCTGGCCTATGGACTGAGCCGCGATAATTCCCACGGCTTCGCCTATTTCCACGGTTTTGTTTGTGGCGAGGTTCCTGCCGTAACACTTTTTGCATACGCCGTACTCCGCCTCGCAGGTAAAAACAGTTCTGATGCGCACACTTTCAATACCGGCTGCCTCAATTTGTTCAGCCTTTTCGTTGGTTACCAGTTCGTTGACATCGACTATCACTTCGCCTGTAATGGGATGCTTTACCCTCTCAAGGGTAAAGCGGCCGGAGATGCGGTCCGCAAGGGTTTCTATAATTTCCTCGCCGTCCTTCAAGGCCCTCATTTCAAGACCGTTAATCGTATCGCAGTCCTCCTCGTTAACAACAACATCCTGCGCTATATCCACAAGGCGGCGGGTAAGGTATCCGGCGTCCGCGGTTTTCAGGGCCGTATCGGCCAAACCCTTGCGCGCTCCGTTTGTCGAGATGAAGAACTCAATAACAGAAAGACCTTCTTTGAAGTTAGAGCGAATAGGCAGCTCAATAATGTCGCCCGACGGTTTTGCCATAAGGCCGCGCATACCGGCAAGCTGACGAATCTGGCTCTTGGAACCGCGCGCGCCTGAGTTAGCCATCATATACACAGGGTTAAAACCGCCCTGGTCTTCTTTTAACTCCCGCATCATCTCAGCGGTAAGATCATCGTTTGTCTTTGACCACACTTCGACGACGCGGTTGTAACGCTCCTCCTGGGTAATGTGGCCGTGCTGGTATTGCTGCTGGATTCCGGCGACCTCCGCGTTGGCCTTTTCAATCATTTCCTTCTTGATGCCGGGAATAAGGACATCCTCTACCCCTATGGTCGCGCCGAAAACAGTAGCGTATTTAAAACCCATATCCTTGATGGAGTCGAGCATACAAACCGTGGTATAGGCGCCCTGGTCCGCGTAGACCTTCGCTATAACATTTTTGATTTCCTTGTCGCCCATAGTATAATTGATGTATTCAACCCCTTCGGGAAAGCCCTCGTTCATGATAAGCCGGCCCGCCGTGGTTTCGATGAGGCGGCCCTCATACGGCACTTTTATCATCGCGCCGTAATCAATAGCCTGCGCATCCAAGGCCAGAAGGACTTCTTCCTTACTGCTGAATCTCTTGCCCTCGCCTTTCGCCCCGGGTTTATCCTTTGACAAATAGTAAACCCCCAAAACAATATCCTGCGACGGAAACACAACAGGAGTTCCGTTGGCGGGGTTCAGCAGATTTTTCGCCGAAAGCATCAGAGTCCAGCATTCGATCTGGGCGGCCTGCGTCAAAGGAACGTGGACAGCCATCTGGTCTCCGTCAAAGTCGGCGTTGAAAGCGTGGCACACAAGAGGATGCAGCTTGATCGCTTTGCCGTCAACAAGGATGGGTTCAAAAGCCTGAATACCCAGACGGTGCAGGGTCGGCGCGCGGTTCAGAAGAACCGGATGTTCCCTGACAACATCGTCCAGAATCTGCCAGACCTCGGGACTTTCGGTTTCAACAAGGGTCTTGGCCTTTTTGATATTGTAAACAACGTCCTTCTCGACGAGTTTCTTCATGATGAAGGGCTTGTAGAGCTCCAGAGCCATTTTTGTGGGAAGCCCGCACTGGTGGAGTTTAAGTTCCGGCCCAACCACAATAACCGAGCGGCCCGAATAGTCAACGCGCTTACCCAGAAGGTTCTGGCGGAACCGGCCCTGCTTTCCCTTGAGCATATCCGACAGGGACTTCAGCGGCCGGTTTGAAGCGCCCTTGACCACCCGCTTTTTCTTGGAGTTGTCAAAAAGGGCGTCCACCGCTTCCTGCAGCATACGCTTTTCGTTGCGGATAATAATATCAGGCGCGTTCAGAACCATAAGCCTTTTCAGGCGGTTGTTCCGGTTTATAACGCGGCGGTACAGGTCGTTCAAATCGCTGGTGGCAAAACGCCCGCCGTCAAGCTGCACCATGGGCCGCAGTTCCGGCGGAATAACGGGAACCACATCGAGTATCATCCATTCAGGACGGTTGCCGGAATCGCGGAAGTGCTCTACGATTTCAATACGCTTCAAAAGGCGTTTGTCCGCCTTGCTGCCCTTTTCAATCATCGTGGCGCGCAGTCCCGCCGAAAGAGCGTCAAGATCAAGATTCTCAAGAAGCGTGCGGATGGCCTCAGCCCCAATGCCGGCGGTGAAGGACATGCCGTAACGATCCTTGGCCTCGTTGTACTCTTCCTCAGTCAGAAGATCCATCTTTTTCAGGTCGGTATCGCCGGTATCCATGACAATATACTTTTCGTAGTAGAGTACCGCTTTCAGCGCCGCTATGGTCAGGTCCAAAAGCAGCCCCATACGGGAAGGCACAGAACGGTAGTACCAGATATGCGAAACAGGAGAGGCAAGCTCAATATGGCCCATCCTTTCGCGGCGCACCTTGAAGTGAGTAACCTCAACGCCGCAGCGGTCGCAAATGACTCCCTTGTAGCGGATTGACTTAAACTTGCCGCAGTAGCACTCCCATTCCTTTGTGGTTCCGAAAATACGCTCGCAGAACAGGCCGTCTTTTTCCGGCCGCAAAGTACGGTAGTTTATCGTTTCAGGCTTCTTGACTTCCCCATAGCTCCACGCCCGGATTTTCTCCGGCGACGCGAGCTGAATCATAATGGAATCGAAATCCTGAATGTCTCTCATAAAATCTACGCCTCCCTAGAAATTGCTTCCCTGCCGGTTGATGAGTTCCTCGTCCCTTTCGGTAAGGGGAATAGCCTTCATTTTTGAATCCCGTATCGAAATATCAAGAGCAAGCCCCCGGAGTTCCTGCACAAGCACATTGAAAGATTCGGGAACGCCCGCCGCCGTGGACGGCTCTCCCTTGACTATGCTTTCGTATATCTTGGTACGCCCGGTCATATCATCGGACTTGATCGTCAAAAGTTCCTGCAGGGTATTAGCCGCGCCATAAGCCTCAAGCGCCCACACTTCCATCTCTCCCAGCCTCTGACCGCCGAACTGCGCCTTGCCGCCCAGAGGCTGCTGGGTCACCAGCGAGTACGGCCCCGTCGAGCGGGCGTGCATCTTGTCGTCAACCAGATGGTGCAGTTTGAGCATATACATACAGCCCACCATAACCGGATTCTTAAAAGCCTCTCCCGTACGCCCGTCGTAGAGAACAGTCTTTGAACCGGAAGGCAGTCCGGCTGATTTCAGAAGAGAAGCGATCTCCTCATTGCCGGCCGATTCAAAAACCGGCGTCGCGTACCATTCGTTCTTGCCCAGCGCGGCCCAGCCCAGCATAGTCTCAAGAAGCTGCCCCAGGTTCATACGCGAAGGAACGCCCAAAGGGTTGAGGCATATCTCAAGGGGAGTCCCGTCGGCCATATACGGCATATCTTCTTCGGGAAGAACCCGCGCGATAACGCCCTTGTTACCGTGCCGGCCCGCCATCTTGTCGCCTTCCTGAAGTTTGCGCTTGGTAGCGATCAGAACCTTGACAACCTCGTCCACGCCCGGAGAAAGGTCGTCGCCCTCGGAGCGGCGCAGACGCTGGACATCGATAACCGTTCCCTCGGTGCCGTGCGGAATCCTCAAACTTGTGTCCCGCACTTCCTTGGCCTTCTCGCCGAATATCGAGTTAAGGAGCTTGAACTCCGGAGTCGTCTCGGTCTCGCTCTTGGGCGTTACCTTACCCACCAGGATTGAACCCGATTTGACCTTCGCGCCGATGCGGATAATTCCTTCCTCGTCAAGCTGGTCAAGGGCCTTTTCGCCTATGTTGGGAATATCACGGGTAATCTTCTCAGGTCCAAGTTTGGTCTCCCGGACGTCAACCAGAAACTCCTTGATATGGACAGAGGTAAAAATATCCTCTTTAACAATTTTCTCGGAAATAAGGATGGCGTCCTCATAGTTATAGCCGTTCCAGGGCACAAAACCGACCAGCACGTTCCGTCCCAAAGCAAGCTCACCCTTGAAGGTTGCCGGCCCGTCGGCAATAACATCTCCTTTTTTGAGTTTCTGCCCCAGTTTGACAACAGGTTTCTGGATGTAGCAGGTATCCTGGTTTGTTTTCTGGTATTTCAGAAGGTCAAACTCGTCCTTGTCATTGGGATCAAGAGCCTTTGCCGGTTTAACAATGACTTTGGTCGAAGAGACATACTCAACAACCCCGTCGCGCCGGGCTTTGACAAAAACGCCGGAATCATAGGCGCACTTGGACTCCATGCCTGTTCCCACACGGGGAGGTTCGGGAAACACAAGAGGAACCGCCTGGCGCTGCATGTTCGAACCCATAAGCGCCCTGTTCGCATCGTCGTGCTCCAGAAAGGGAATCAGCGAGGCTGATACCGAAATAATCTGCTTGGGCGAAACGTCCATATACTGTATCTCTTTGGGCAACCGCGTCGTATAGTCGCCCGCCCGCCGCACAGATACCTGGTCATCCAAAAAGTTACCCCTGCCGTCAATACGGGCGTTCGCCTGAGCGATGTAATATTTTTCCTCGTCCATGGCGGACAGATATTCAATCTTGTCGGTAACTTTGCCGTTTTCAACCGTGCGATAGGGAGTTTCGAGGAAACCGTAATCGTTTACCCGTGTATAGTTAGCCAGGGATACGATAAGGCCGATATTCGGGCCTTCGGGCGTCTCTATAGGGCACATGCGGCCGTAGTGGGTATAATGAACATCACGCACCTCAAAGCCCGCCCTGTCACGGGAAAGGCCGCCGGGCCCCAGAGCGTTGAGCCTGCGTTTATGGGTCAGCTCCGACAAGGGGTTTACCTGATCCATGAACTGGGAAAGCTGGCTGGATCCGAAAAATTCTTTTATCGCGGCGACTATAGGCTTTATCGAAATAAGATCCTGGGGCTTAATCGTCTCTGTCTCTTTAAGGGACATCCGCTCTTTGGCGATTCTTTCCATACGGGAAAACGCCGTTTTCAGCTGATTCGCCAGAAGCTCGCCTACCGAACGAACCCTCCTGTTCCCCAGGTGGTCAATATCATCAACATTTGCCGCCCCTATATATACCTTGATGAGGTATTTCATCGTGTTCACAATGTCGTCTTTGGTCAGGAGGTGCGAGTCGTCCGGACTGGTGTAGTCGAACTTTTTGTTCAGCTTGTAACGGCCCACCCGCCCAAGGTCGTAGCGGCGGGCGCTGAAAAACATTGAGTTAAAATCCTTCTCGGCGTTTTCAATGGTGATGGGCTCGCCGGGCATGAGTACGCTGTACACCTGGGCAAGCGAATCGTCCCGCGTCGGCTCGTCGCTGCCGGATTCCGGAAGGGTAAACTTCGCGTCTTCACGCTCAAAACACTTCAGGAGAATCTGCGAATCAAGAGACCCTTCGGCCTCAAAATCGATAACAGTGATTTCTTTGATACCCAGGCGCACGAGATCGTCAATATCGTGGGGATGCAGCTTCTCGCCCGCGGGATACAGCTTTTTTGTCTGCCCCTCTTCCTCCAGGAAAATGGCCCTGGCAAGAATCTTGCCCGCCAGAGCTTCCTTGACATCAGGATTGTCCTTTACAGCAAGGGTTTCGGTTGTATAGAAAAGGGAAATAATCTCTTCGCGGCTCTGGTAGCCCAGAGCGCGCAGAAACAGGGTTCCCAAAATGCGCTTTTTTCTGTCGACTTTCGCGTAAATAAGTTCTTTTTTCTGATCAATTTCAAACTCAAGCCAGGATCCCCGGTAGGGAATAATCCGCGAGGAATACACGCCTTTCTCATGAGAAAAAATGACGCCCGGGGAACGATGGATCTGCGACACGACAACCCGCTCGGCGCCGTTGATGATAAAGGTACCGCGGTCCGTCATAAGGGGTATATCCCCCATATAGATTTCTTTTTGCCGGATCTCACCGCTCTCAAGAAACACCAGATTGATGCGGGCTTTGATGGGCACAGCGTAGGTAAGACCTTTCTGCTTGCATTCCGCCTCCGAGAGTTTCAGGTTCTCATCCTCAAGGGTGTAATGGTCGTACTCCAGCCTCATAACTTCATTCTGACTTTCGATGGGAAAGATTGACTGAAACACTTCCTCCAGCCCCTGGGTTCTTAGCGGCTTTCCTGAGGCGAGCCACTCCTTTTGAAGAAATCTTTCATACGAAGAGAGCTGAATGTCAATCAGGTTAGGCAGTTCCATCACATCGGGACGATCTTTCCCGACATATTCGCGCTTGATAACGGTATTTCTATCGAACATAGATTAACCCCTCCCGGGAAGCTAAGGCTGATTCGCCGCGTTCAGCACGGCCCAGCCCGGAAACAAAGAGCCACCGAAACCGAGTGTTCCGGTGGTTTAATGAGACGACTATACTGTGATACAAAACGTTCTTACTGAACTTCAACTTTTGCACCGGCATCTTCAAGAGCTTTCTTGATGCTGGCAGACTCATCCTTTGAAGCATTTTCTTTTATAACGCCGAGGCCCTCAACGAGGTCCTTCGCTTCCTTAAGGCCGAGGCCGGGAACGACGGCGCGAACGGCTTTAATGACTTCGATTTTTTTCTCGCCGATAGCGCTAAGTTTAACCGTAAACTCGGTTTTCTCCTCCACGGCGGCTGCGGGAGCGGCCGCGCCGGCGCCGGGGGCGGCCACCGCAACAGGAGCGGCGGCCGTAACGCCAAACTTCTCTTCCATCATTTTTACCAGTTCAGACACTTCAAGAACTGTCATGCCCGCGATAGCATCGAGGACTTCCTCTTTTGTAAGTGTTGCCATATTATCTCCTTTTTTTTCACATATTTTTCAGGCTTCGGGATAGCGCGCAACACATCGGTAGAAGGCTAACCCGCCCGTTTTCCTCAAGACCGCTACGCGGCCCCTATTCCGATTTCTTTTTGTCCGCCACCGCCGCAAGGGTACGAACCAGTTTGCCCGCAACCCCGCTCATCGCGCAGGCAAGGCGCTGTACCGGAGCGTTCATCGTACCCATGAGTTGCGCGATAAGATCCGCCCGGGAAGGCAGCCTGGAGAACTCCTCCATCTGCTTACCGTTAAAAACCTGCCCGTCAACAAGGCCGCCCCTGATCCTGAGGCTTGTTTCTTTGCCAAACTCAAGGATAGATTTGGCCACCTGGCTTGCTTCGTCTTTCGACAGGGCGATTGCCGTGGGCCCCACAAGGTAAGAAGCTACATCCGGCTGGGACAGCTCTTTGAAGGCAATCTCCGCGAAATTGTTCTTGACAACCTTGTACTCTGCGTTCAGCTTGCGTAAAACGCCGCGCAGGCTGGTTATCTGCTCAACGCTCAGGCCGCGGTAATCGGTAAAAATATATCCCGAATATCCGCTGAATTTTTCCCTGAGGCTCTTCACCGCCTCGACCTTATAAGGCTGGGGTTTTGTTACATGCTCAGTCATACTTTACTCCTGTTCCCGGGAAATCCGCACCCCGGGACCCATTGTAGAAGAAATATACACCGTTTTGATGAAATTTCCCTTGGCGTCGGCAGGACGCTTTCTTTCAATATCATGGAGAACCGTGGTAATGTTTTCCGCTACAGCCTGCGCCTCCATCGAAACCTTGCCGACAGCAAGGTGAACAGCCCCCGTCTTGTCGGAACGGTATTCAACCCGGCCTTTCTTGAGTTCGTTCACCGCCGCCTTTATATCAAAAGTAACGGTCTGGGTTTTCGGGTTCGGCATAAGCCCCCTGCGGCCCAGTATCTGACCAAGGCGGCCAACGTCTTTCATCATGTCGGGCGTTGCCACCGCGACATCAAAATCAAGCCATCCGCCTTTAATTTTTTCAATAAGATCATCATCCCCCACATAGGTGGCGCCGGCCTGCTTCGCCTCTTCCACCTTATCGCCCTTCGCAAAAACCAGAATTTTTTTCTCGCCCTTGAACTGATGCGGCAGAACGAGGGTATCGCGAACCGTCTGGCTCTTTTTAAGCGAAAGATTGATGGAAAGATCCACGGTTTCGTCAAATTTCGCGTAGGCCGCCTGTTTTACAATATCGACAGCTTTTTCCGGCGCGTACGATTCCGCGGCGTTAAATTTTTTGGCGGCTTCGCTGTATTTTTTGCCTCTTTTCATTGCGCGGCCTCCACTTCAACGCCCATGCTCCGGGCCGTACCCGCGACAATTTTCATCGCGGCTTCAATATCGTTCGCGTTGAGGTCCGGAAGTTTAATCTGCGCTATTTCCCGCAGCTTTTCCCGGGACAGCTTGCCGACTTTCGTCTTGTGCGGTTCAGCCGAAGCCGTCTCTAAGCCCAGCGCCTTTTTAATCAGCACAGCGGCCGGCGGCGTCTTTGTGATAAAGCTAAAACTCTTGTCCGAGTACACAGTAATGACGACCGGCAGAATAAGTCCGGGTTCCACGTTTCTGGTAGCGTCATTGAACTGCTGGACAAACTGCGGCGCCGAAACGCCGTGAGGGCCAAGAGCCGGGCCTACGGGCGGCGCGGGCGTCGCCTTGCCGGCGGGGCATTGCAGTTTTACGATGACAGCAATCTTTTTCTTTGCCATACAGTCTCCTTTGTGGTACAAACGTCCCCTGTAAGGGCGCAAAAGCGCCGGTCGGGAACTCCCAGCTTTCTCCTCAGCAACGCTGAGTCATTGGAGTTATCCGGAAACCCTCGGGTTTCTGAACAACTCTGTTATATAAGCGCGCGGGAGGCTCGTGAGCTTCCCGCGGCAATAACCTTGCGTCAAATCTTTTCAACCTGCAGAAAATCCACCTCCACGGGCGTTGCCCGGCCAAAAATGCCGACCATAACCCGCAGTTTCGCCTTCTCCATATTGACTTCCTCGACCGTACCCGTAAAAGAATCAAAAGGCCCTTCCACAATGCGGACATTTTCTCCCAGAGAAAAAGTCTGCTTGGGTTTGATAACCTTTTCGCCCTTGATCTCGCCGGTTTTTTGCAGGATTGTCCGCGCCTCTTCGGCCGATATGGGCCGGGGCTTGAAATCCGCCGAAGAACCGACAAAACCCGTCACGCCGGGAATTTTCTTGATATGGGAGCAGATGGGTTTCCACTCCCTCTCAGGAAGGTCCATCTCAAGAAGAATATAGCCGGGCAGAAATTTCTTGGTCGTTACCTTCTTCTTGCCGTCCTTCATTTCCACAACCTGTTCCGCCGGAACTTTGATATCGAAAATGGATTCGGACAAATTTTCTTCCTGAACCATTTTTCTGATGGCTTTCTCTATTTTATTTTCATATCCTGAGTATGTATGCAGTACATACCACGCTTTTGCCATAGTCTTCCTTCTGCTTCTGACTTTAAAAGAGCAGGTCCAGCCCCTTGAAAAGGACAAAATCCACAATACCCAAAACAACCGCGAACAGCACCGTTGAAACAAGAACAACACGGGTGGATGCCGTAACCTCTTCGCGGGAAGGCCAGACAACCTTCTTCATTTCTCCTATACTGTCCTGAACGAACTGCACCACCTTCTTCATGATTGCTCCTTCCGCTCCTTTCTCACCGGCGCATAAATGTCCGGCGGCCCGCTCCACAGCAGGTCCATAAAATACAGGCCAGGAGGGATTCGAACCCCCAACATGCGGTTTTGGAGACCGCCGCTCTGCCAATTGGAGCCACTGGCCTATAACGACTATCCGCTATTTGACTTTCGCTTCTTTGTGAAGGGTATGCTTCCTGTCAAATTTGCAATACTTTTTTAGTTCCAGCTTTCCCTGAGTATTTTTCCGGTTTTTTTTGGTTGTATAATTCTTGCGTTTACACTCCGAACACTGCAACGCTATAAGTTCAACGCTTTTATTTTTTCCCGCCATGGCACAAACTCCTTCCTTTTATGACTATCAAAGAAATAAAGTATAAAATTTTTCTTCATAAGGGTCAATGGCTGCCCGGCCGCCTCTTCGCCTTGCATTCCGGCCGTCAAGCCTCCGATCGGATTTGAACCGATGACCCCCACCTTACCATGGTGGTGCTCTACCGACTGAGCTACAGAGGCAGACAAAAAACCATGATATTCTACAAAAAAAGACGCCGTCGTGTCAAGCGGTCCGGAACAATTTGCAGGGCAGCCGTATGACAAATAGAAGATGGCGCCTTTTCTTCCGCGAGCTCCGCCGCAAGCGGCGGCCCCGCCGGTTGTTCCTGCCTTCGTTACATACCTATCCTTATCTCGTGCCAAATCTCATCATACAGCTCTACATCTTTGCCAAGGTCTTCCTTGAACTCGCATCTTTTCAGGTCTTCGTAGGAATAGGCGGTCTGTTCCTTCATCAGTTTGCGGGCTTCCAGGTTCAGGGAAGGAATCGTCAAAAAATCGGCAATGCGCGCGTTGATGTCGGGCCTCTGAATAAAATTGATAAACCTGTAGGCGGCGTCGATATTCTTCGCGCCTTTCAGTATGACCATACTGTCCAGATACATGGGGCCGCCTTCTTCGGGAATAAAGAACTCGGCGTTTTCCGCCATAGACTCCTCCAGTTCGGTAAACACGTTTTCAACGTAACCCTGAACAACCCAGAACTCCCCGCGGGCAAAGGCGGGACCAAAGGTTTCGGCGTCAAACTTGACAATCCTGTCCCGCCAGTCGCCGACGACTTTCTTCGCCTGCTCCAGCTCTTCAGGATTGCGGGTATTCACCGAATAGCCCAGAAACTTCAGTGCGTCGCCCATGACTTCCCGCATATCGTCAAGCATGGTCATGCGGCCCCGCAGATCCTCACGATAGAAAATCTTCCAGCTTTTTTCAAAGTCGGGCACCTGCCGCGTATTAACCGTAATCCCCGCGGCGCCGGCGAAAAAAGGAACCGAATACTGGTTGCCCGGGTCGAATTCGATTTTCGCGAGAAACTCAGGATCAAGATGCTTGAAGTTCGGAACACGGGACATGTCGATTTTCTCCAGCATTCCCTCGCGTATCATGATGGATACGAAGTCCCCGGAAGGAATTGTTACATCGTAGCCCGCGCCGCCGGCTTTCAGTTTTGCGTACATTTCCTCGTTGGACGCGAACTCCTCAAGCACAATTTCTATGCCGGTTTCCGTTTCAAAATCCTGACGCACATCGTCGGGGATGTAAGTAACCCAGTTGTAGAAATTGAGCTTTTCGGACTCCTTGCTGCATCCCCCGGCCACAATAACCACGGCCAGGAGAAGACCCCACACAGGGATTTTTTTCATTTTTCTCTCCTTACTCAAAATATGGTTTTACTTTAATTTATTCATGGGTAATGTATTTAAAGAAGGGCCGCATTAAAAAGACCAGACCCGCTGTGCCGCCCAGGAGAACCACCGACAGGGCGTTGACAACAGGCGAAACCCCCGTGCGGATCATCGAATAAATATGAACAGGCAGGGTTGAGGAACCCGGCCCCGACACAAAGGAGGTAATAACAAAATCTTCAAGCGACATGGTTACCGCGATAAGAAAGGCCGAGATTATTCCCGGCATGGCCATGGGAATAATCACCTTCAAAAGCGTCTGATGTTCCCGCGCGCCAAGGTCGCGGGCCGCCTCGATAATGGAGAAATCAAACTCGTCAAGCCGCGACATGAGAACAAGAAGAACAAAGGGCAGGTTAAAAGTGGTGTGGGCAATGTAAATGCGCAGAAGTCCCAGATGCAGGCCCGCTCCCACAAAAAAAATGAGCATCGACACGCCTATTATGATTTCCGGCAGAATGAGGGGCAGAAGCGATATGGTCTGCACATACTTTTTGAGTTTGAAGCTGTACCAGTTAATGCCTATGGCGCCCAGAGTGCCTATGGCCGTCGCCGTCGCCGCGGACGACAGGGCTATAAGAATACTGTTCCAGAAGGCCCGCCAAATGCTGCGCGAGGCTGTAAAAAGCCGCTGAAACCACACAAGGGAAAAACCCGTCCAACTCATGTTTTTTGATTCGTTGAACGCGTAGACAACAAGAACGATGAGGGGCATAAAAAGAAAAATCAGGGTAAGAAAAAACACAATCCGGGAAAAGCGGCTCTTTTTCATATCCGCTTCCTCTGCGCTGCCCGCGCCGCGCTTTTGTTGGCAAAAACATACAGACCCATGGCCGCGGTGGTTACCAGGGTAATGAGTATTGAGGTGGCCGAGGCGAAGGGCCAGTTCCTGTTGACAAGAATCTCGTCGGCGATGAGGTTGCCCAACATGAAAGAGTTTCTGCCGCCGCCCACAAGCTTGGGAACCGCGTACGCGCCAAAGGTGGGAATAAACGTAAAAAGCACCGCCGATATTATGCCCGACCGTATATTGGGAATCATGACGCGCAGAATGGAAGCCGGATGGCTTGCCCCCAGGTCGCGGGCCGCCTCCAGAAGAGAGAAATCAAATTTCTCGATTGTCGAGTACAGCGGAAGAATCGCGTAGGGCAGATACGAATACACCAGAACGATAATGACGGCCCACTCATTGTACAGAAACTGTATGTAATTATCGATAAGGCCCAGCCTCATAAGAAGGTTATTCAAAAAGCCGGAATTACCCAGAATCGCCTGCCAGGCATAAATACGAATAAGGAAGTTCGTTAAAAAAGGAATGATAATCAGGAACAAATACAGGCTCTTGCGGCGGCTGCGCGCCATGTAATAGCCGCAGGGAAGGGCAATGAGCAGGGTCAGAGCCGTGGAGAGAAGGGAAATAAAGAGCGTAATACCAAGAATATGAATAAAGGTGGGGCTGAGCATATCCCTGTAGGCGTTCAGGCTGAAAATCCAAACCACTCCGCCGTGCTCGCCTCTTTCAAGAAAGCTGTAGAGAAAAACGATAAGCACCGGAACCAGAAAAAAAAGCGTTACCCAGAAGGCCATGGGGAGGGTATAAATGCTGCCGTAATTTTTTTTCACGCGTCGTGTACCTCAACGAGGTAGGCGTCGTCGGCCTTCCACCAGATCCAGGCTTTATCCTTCCAGTTAATCTCTGAACCCGTGCTGTAATAACTCATGTGCTGTTTGAATACTTTCAGGGTAAAGCGCGCAAAATCGGGAATCGTGACAAAGAATTTGCTTTGAAAGCCGTTGTAAATAACCTCGTCAACCGCGCAGGGAAAAAAATTAAAAGCGTCGGCCGGAAGATCGGCCGGTTTTTCCAGCGAAATATTGATCTTTTCGGGCCGCACCGTAATGCTCACGCGCCGACCGGGTTTGAAGTCCCGCGTCCCCTCAAGGTCGCCGGGTTCCATCGTGACTTTCAGAATACCCAGCGGCTCCACGGCAACCCAAACCATCTCGCCTTCCACCGCGGTAACTGTTCCGTTAAACAGATTGGCTTCGCCTATAAAATTGGCGACAAAAATATCCGCGGGGCTTTCGTAAATCTCCGTGGGGTTTCCCACCTGGACAATGCGGCCTTCGTTCATGACCGCTATGTGGTCGGAAACGCTCAAAGCCTCCTGCTGGTCGTGGGTCACATAGATAAATGTAATGCCGATTTTATCATGAATCATGTCCAGTTCGATGAGCATGTGCTGGCGCAGTTTCGCGTCCAGCGCCGAGAGAGGCTCATCCAGAAGAAGCACGTCCGGTTCGTTGACCAGGGCCCGCGCGATGGCTACCCGCTGCTTCTGCCCGCCGGAAAGCTGGGCCGGTTTTTTGTATTCCTGCCCGGTAAGTTTGGTCAGGTTGAGGTATTCCTCAACCTTGCTGTTAATTTCCTGTTTGCCGTATTTCTTGAGCCGCAGGGCAAAGGCGACGTTCTCGAAAACCGTTAAATGCGGAAAGAGGGCGTAATTCTGAAAAATCGTGTTGACCTGACGCCTGTTGGGGGGCAGGGGCAGGATGTTCCTGCCGTCGACATAAACAATCCCCGCCGAGGGCGTTTCAAAACCCGCGATAATACGCAGGAGCGTCGTCTTTCCGCAGCCGGAAGGCCCCAAAAGGGAGAAAAACTCCCCTTTCTGTATGTCGACGCCCACATTCTTCAGGGCATGAAAATCACCGAAGTGTTTGTCTATACCCTCTATCCTGACTTCGCTCCCTTTCACCTCACCGTAACTCCTGCAAGATTTATTCCAAACCAATGAAGAACCGCGGAAGCAGAGCTCCGCGGTATCTTCGTTGGTTAAGAAAATTTATTGTATAGGCATGGTTCATACCCCATAAATTTAAGACCCGTTCCATTTTGTACAGGCCAACTCCCTTTCCGGAAGCAGAGCTCCGGGGTATAAACCATGCCTTTTCCAATCAAACATCAGTAGAGCTTTTATGTCAAGGCGCTTTCACGTACTCATTCTCATACCAGGTGATTATCCTGCGCGCGATGCTGTCGCCGGAAGGCAGTTCCGGCATGTTGGGCGGGCAAAACCATCCGGCGTCCAGAAGCTCCTCTCCGTCGGCCCGGACTTCCCCGCCCGCGTATTCGGCTGTAAAACCCAGCATCAGCGAGTCGGGAAAGGGCCAGGGCTGGCTGCCGAAATACCGGATGTTTTTTACCGCGATCCCCACTTCTTCCATGATTTCCCGCTCTATGCACTGTTCCGCTGTTTCGCCAATTTCAATAAAACCCGCGATAAGGCTGTAGACGGAGTTTATGAATTTGCGGTTGTGCGCGAGGAGGATTTTTTTTCCGTCAAGAATGGCGACAATCACCGCCGGGGCAATGCGCGGAAAAAAGAGGGTTTTGCAGGAGGGACAGATTTTTGCCCGTTCATCCTTTTTGTCTTCCGTCGGCTTTCCGCAAACCCCGCAGAAACGGGTATTCCGGTCCCAGTGCAGAAGGTGTACGGCAAAACGGGCCGTCTGCATAAGCTCCCCGGAGAGACTGCCGTACAGGGGCCGCAGGGCTGCAAGCGTATATCCGTCCGGCAGGCCTGTTTCCGCGCAAAGACTGCCGGCGTAGCATCCGGTTCCGTTTAGCGTACCAATGTAGAGGATTCTGTTTGTCAGGGCTTTCAGGGCCTCCTGCGCGGGGTTTGGTTTTTGTCCGTCCTGCCGGGGAACCTCCGGCCCGCAGTCCGCCGCGGTAGTTACAAGTTTGTCTTTATAGAACAAAAACCAGTACCCCTCGCCAAGGCTGTTTTTTGACACATCGTGCCGGGGGAGAAAACTCATGACCAGAGACTACTCCAAAAACGCAAACCCCGCAAGAACTCGCTTTCAATTGCGGGTTTTTATATAGTTGATGTACTTCTCCAGGGATTTGTCTATAGGGGGCCTAATAATGAAGAACCCGGAACTAAAGTTGGTTTCGGTACTTTGTACCCAGCGGACCTCAACATCCAGCCCAAAGGCTTTCACGCCGGCGTTCGCTTCCGGTTGTATCTCCATGGAATACTTCTCGCCCACTGTGATTGATGCGTAGGTTCTGCTCTCCATGCGAAAACCGCTGCTGCTGATATTTCTCAGGATAGCCTCACCCTCAAATCCATTGATGCGGACACGGGCTACGCTGGTGTAGCGGGGCGCACGGGGAGGCGCGGGCGCTACTGTTTGGACTGGTTTTTCTGCACTTTTGAAAAACAACATACTGTTTACCTCGCTTATGATGATTTAGAATCCGGGGGCATAAGATAACGCCCTTCGGCAATTTTCTGCGCAATCTCAAGAGAACTGGCGATGCTCTTGCTCGCCTTTTGCACGTCAAGAATGCTGTCGTTCACCTCCCGTGATATATTCTTTAAGTTTTCCACCACGTTGTGAATCGCATCGCTCTCCTTCTGTATCTCGTCGGAACCGGTTCTCACCTGTTCGGTCGTCTCCCTCAGGCTGCTCAACGCCTGCAGAACCCGCGCCCCGTTCGAGGCCTGGGCCTCTACCGCCGTGTTCACAGAGTTCAGCGAAACCTGCATATCGTTAACCTCCGTAAACATACTGCCCAGCGTGTTCACCGTCTCGGTTGATACCTTCCTCATCTTCTCTATCCCGTTTCTCATGTTTTTTACTTCGCTGGAAATGGACGCCGATTCCTTGTTCGATAACTCCGCAAGACTCCTCACTTCCCCCGCGACTACCGCAAACCCCCTCCCCGCGTCCCCCGCGTGAGCCGCTTCTATGGCCGCGTTCATCGCAAGAATGTTTGTCTGGGAGGCTATGTTCACCAGCGCGGCGTTGGCCTTCTCCAAAAACGCCGATTGATCGGCCAGCCGCCCAAGCTCCTCGGTAAGATTGCGCAGCATCGTCCGGCCTGTTTCGGAGGACGCGCCCAGATTCTCTGTAGTCTGCCGGGCCTGATGCACCACGGAACGCACACTGTCAATGTCTCCCACCATCTGTTCTATTGATTTTGATGAATTGGAAATGGTGTCCGCCTGGACTTCCACCGCGTTGTCCAGAGAGTGAATATGCGAGATGATGCCCTCTACCGAATCGGCGGTCTGTACGACGGATTCCATCTGG